>NZ_JBBIAM010000039.1:0-77245 GCF_054185185.1 Bradyrhizobium sp. UFLA05-153 | reverse complement strand
CCGCTACGGCGCTATTTGAGGGCGCGCGTGCGGACGGCTTTGCTCTACCGAGCTACACCATCACGGGGGACACGACCTGCTGATTGGGTACGTAGACTTGAACCGGCTCACTCTTGCTCGGCGATCGGCCTTTACCTGGACTGACCCGGCGTCGCGCCGCGACTGTCGGAATGCTTCGAGGCTCAGCTCACGGACTGAGCACGGAAGTTGCGGTTAGCTAATTCGAGGACCAATTTTCGTCTCGCAGACGCGCTGTTCATATGGAAAAAACCGCCAAGCTATTGATATTGCTAAAGCGTAATTCTGCGTTCTCTTCCAAATGCGGCTTGAAATCGTTGAATAATCAAACTGATTTTGATTCCGCCATTCGGAGGTTCGATCCCTCCCGCCCCAGCCAGCACTTAAGCTGGTGAGTTCGTTATGCAAGCAGCTCGATCCCGCCAAATTTTTTGGGCGCGTTTGGAAATGGAGCTTCTACTGCTCGGTCCAGAAACGAACTATACGGCGTCGTGCATTACATCGACCATATTGGCTTATCTCCGTGGCTTCCAAAATATACCGCGGAAGCTACTCGGGCAGGTCTGTTACGCCCTCGTCGTAGAAAAGCGTATCACGGCGAACAAATCGGACAACCAGTCGAAATGATACACTTGTGCGCAATGGGCGCCGTGCTGCAGTTCGCCCAGCGGATAGCCTCGGGGGTTCGAGTCGCTCCCCCGTGCCACGATTTTGTACGCCAATCTACGATCTTCTACGATTTTGTATGCTTGACGGTAGCGCTTAAACCCTGTTGGCGCGAGATGCGTTGGACGTGAAGGGGCAATGAAGGCTCCGCGATCTGACCGTCTCTTCGACGCTGGCCATGGCGGGGCGTCCCGCCGGTCACAAAAGCGCCAGCACCCCCTAGCTGTTCGAAATGTCGAGAATCTCTGCACATCGCCCTGCTGTACCATCTACGCGCGCGGAGTACTGCTTCACCGATCCGTCAGAACTGTTCGCCACTCCTGCACATCATTGTGAGCCGGCGAACTGTAGATCAACGTAACGACGGCGCTGCCAGTGCGTAGAGGTTGTAAGGAAAGGCGCGTCTGCGCCCCAGCCAAAATCGGTATGGACCGGGAAGGAAAGAAGTGACCGATATGAAAGCATCTTTCAATGTCGCTGAAGACGGAGGCGGCTCTTATCGTCTGCTGGCTATCCTCCGCTGGGTCATGGTCATCATCTTTGTGTCGTTTGGCATGCAAAAATTCACGCTGCAGTCGGCACAGGGCATCGCTCAGTTCATTAGCAATAGTCCATTTATTTCGTGGCTATCGCTATTCGGCCTCAGGGGAGAAGCGTATTTCCTCGGTGTTGTCGAATTTGCCATTGCAGCGCTTCTCGCGGCTGGTGCTTTCAGCCCGATCTTGTCAGCCCTCGGTGCGCTGATGGGAGTGGTCACCTTTGCGATCACGTGGTCATTCTTCTTCACGACGCCGGGGGTCGTCATATGGAGCCTGTCGACTGACCCAATGGCCTGGAACTTGACTGGCGAGTTTCTATTCAAGGATATCGTCTTGCTTTCTGTCTGTGCCGTGTTGTTCTTGGCCTCATTGCCGCAGTCTCTTCGAAAATCACGGACTGCCTAGAACTTCCACGATGTTGCAAGCGCCGCTTGTCGGACTTGCACCGTCTCTCGCAGAGGACGCGCCTTTCGCACGGACGGGATTGTCGCGTCCCTCCTCGAGCCGAATATGTCGATCGCCACGGCACTGACTGTTTGTCGTTTGCCGCGCTTTGATTGGTCTTGCTCAAATCCGGCGCTGTATGCTGGACTCCATGCAAGTAGAATCCTAATTGTTGATGGCGATGGGTCAATTAGGGTGGCGATTTGAGACATGTCGCCGAGGAAACCGACATGCTCGATCAGCCATCGAAGGATACAGACGAATCTGCACCAGGTTGGCGATTTTTGAAATAGCCTGGATATGGCGATGCGGCCAGCGCCGGGCCGGGCAGAGGCAAGACGAGAAGCCGCACGCGGAAGGAGCCGGAGGAGCGCAAGCACCAGTTTGCGGTCTGGCATATCTTATCGTCGCTTGTCGGGTCCGTCTTCCCCGAAAGAAGGGAGATTCCAGATGAATGAGACACTCGCACGACTCGTGGTTCCAGCGGCCGAGGAGCGGGCCCGGCTGAAGGAGGGGGTACACATCGAACGCAGTCCTCGCCGGGTACGGACGTACTTTGGTGGCAAGCTGATCGCCGACAGCGAGCACGTTCTCCTCGTCTATGAAACGAAGCGGCCGCCGGCCTACTGGTTTCCGGTTACGGACGTCCGAATGGAGTATCTGGAGCAGTTGCAGCAACCGGCGGACACCATTCGCTGGCGCCTGGTCGTAAAGGATCGCATCGCTCACAACGCGGCCCGCGCTTACGTCAAATCGACTGCCGATCGAGCCGCACTGGAAGGTTACCTCACTTTTTACTGGAATGAGATGGATGCGTGGTTCGAGGAGGATGAGCAGGTCTTTGTTCATCCTCGAGATCCGTACACAAGAGTCGATACAGTTCACAGCTCGAGGCACGTGTGCGTGGAGATTGAAGGCGCGACACTGGCTGAATCTCGCCGGTCCATCCTCCTCTTCGAGACTGGGCTGCCGACCCGCTATTACATTCCGAAGCTGGACGTGCGCATGGATCTGCTCGAGCCCACCGACTCTGCCACGCGGTGCCCGTATAAAGGCTTGGCGTGCTACTGGTCAGCTCGCGTAGGCGACAAGCTCGTCAAGGATATCGTGTGGAGCTATCCAGCGCCAATTCCCGAGTGCCCGAAGATCGAAAACCTGCTCAGCTTCTACAACGAGCATGTCGACCTGTACGTCGATGGGGTGCCCCAAGATCGACCGATCACGCCGTTCTCTTAACGTCGAGATCAGAGTCCTGGGTGTCTTCGGTTCCTACCTCCCCTTGGGGAGGCGCCGACGTCGAGACCACATGGCAACGTCTTGCGTTGCTCGCGGCAGACGCCTCGTGGGGAGCGAGCGGACGGCTGGGCCGGCAGCGATTACGCGAAGGCCGTTGTTTCAGTTTCGTTGCCCGAACTCTTGCAGCAGGACGGCGATTACGGTCCCCTGTCTTCCGAATAAGCTGTTTCTCCAAGGAGACGAACGTCCAGCCCTAACTTCTCTGTTTCCGCATCCACGCGAATCGAAGTCACGCGGTCAATCCACCATAGCGCAGCATAGGTAAAGGCGAACGCCCAGGCCGCGGATGCAATGACGGCAATGCATTGCCAAAGAAAGAACCGAGTGCCACCCGACAGCAGGCCTGTCGCACCGTGCGGGTTCCAGCTCCTCGCCGCAAATACTCCAAGCAAAATGGCGCCAAGGGCCCCGCCGACACCGTGCACTCCCCACACGTCCAGCGCGTCATCCCACCCAGCAACCTTCTTGACCGCAACGGCGTAGTAGCAGACCAGTCCCGCCAGAACGCCGATCACCGGTGCGGTACCGAATGACACATACGCCGCAGCGGGGGTGATGGCCGCCAGACCTGCAACTGCACCAGTCAGTAGGCCGACAAAATTGGGCCGTCGGACGTTGGCCCACTCCAGAATAAGCCAAGTGAATCCAGCAAAAGCAGCTGCTAGTTGCGTGTTGACAAAGGATGAGGCGGTCACCCAATCGACGCCAATCTCCGATCCGGCATTGAAGCCAAACCAACCAAACCACAGCAACCCCGCACCGAGTGCCATCAACGGAACATTGTGAGGCGCATCGGTGCTGTCGCATCTGCGCCCTATGAATGTGACTGAGGCCAAAGCTCCAAACCCCGCTGTTGTGTGTACAACGATCCCGCCGGCAAAATCCAACACACCCATCTTTGCAAACAAACCGTCCGGGCTCCAGACCATGTGAACGAACGGAAAATAGACAAAGATCAGCCATGCGGTCAGAAAGAGCAAGTACGCACCGAAAGTTACCCGATTGGCAAATGCGCCGGTAATTAGGGCCGGGGCAATGATTGCGAACATCATCTGATATATGAAGTGCAGCGCGAGAGGAATCCCCGCGTCATTTCCGGCGTAGATCGTCTTCAAACTTATGCCGTTCAAAAACGCAAAATATGTAGGGTCACCGACTATTCCGTGCCACGTCGGTCCAAAACACATCGAATAACCAATGGCGAACCAGAGTATGGTCGTCCAACACAGTGACGCGAAGCTCTGAATCATAACCGTCAGCACGTTCTTCCTTGTAACGAGACCGCCGTAGAAAAATGCGAGACCGGGTGTCATCAGCATCACCAATGCCGAACACACAAGCATGAATGCTGTGTTTCCGATATTGAGATCGGGCGAGTCACTTACCATGATATGCACCTCGCAAGGACGATCGCGCAGCAACAAGCATTGGACGAAACGATTGTAATTGCCGGCTTAGGGCTCGGCGCGATCCGTGTGCGATGCCGTTAAGTTGCCTGTTTGGCGATCACGAAGTCTGTGAGATCTGCCGCCTCATTCGCGGTGAGTTCTGTCCAAAGGACGAGTAGCTTGCACCCGTTCTTGGTGGTGTGCGGGCCGTGTTCGCTGCCAGCTTTGAAGTGCAACGACGTGCCTGCTTGGTGCTGCTTGCCCTCGTTGGTGAAGTCGCCCTCAACCACATAGAGTGCTTCGGTCGTGCTTTTGTGGAGATGTGCCGGAATGACCGCGCCGGGCTTCATGGTGATGTGCAACATCACCGGCCCTAGCGTGTAGTTCGCATTGCGGACCGCCAGCGTGATGTCGCCCTCGCTCTGGAAGGGGAAACGATCCGTCTTGAGCTGACTGCCAACTACTTCTTGATCGACCATGATCCTGTCTCCTGCATCGAAGAGAGCCACACTAAGCGTAAGCAATCTGCAGTGCATCTCGCCGACCTTCAAGTCAGGTTCGCTACAATCCAGCAAGCTTGAAAAAGTGATCGCAAGCGGGGCGGTTCAATAGCGAGTGGCCACGATGTCCACCCTTGAGCTTACAGCGCACCCGTGAAGAAAAAATGGGATGGAAAACGAGAGCCAGCTGTCATGTCGTGCGAGCAAGCCTTCAAATTGGAGCACGACCGGAACAATCGCAGCAAGCGGCCCGAAGCGGTTGCGATCACTATCTGATACCAGCCGGAGCGAGAAAGATTGACCTCTGCGATACCATCTGAATGGGTGTATCCCGCATCCACAACGTGAATGGTGATCAGGCCGCGGCTTCCACGCAGGAGCAAGAAGGCCAAATCAACATGGCTCGCCAGCATCCGCCGCAGGGTTCCCATGGGACGCGGGTTTGGTTGCGGATTTCCTACGCTGGTCTCGCTTGCATCGACCGTTCCGTTCTTGCGCTTTCACCCGCCATCCGAAGAGTTCTCGGCTTGAGTCGGATTGCTGTCTTCGACTGTCGCGATGCAACGCTCGCTATTTTTGCTGTCACGCTGTCGACCTTTACAACTGCTTGTGCTCACGATCACGATCGCCGTGAGTTGAGCGGTTGGTATGAGAGCTTGCGTAGTGGAACGGGGCCTTGCTGCGATGGCAGTGATGCGAAGCGCGTAGACGATGCGGATTGGGATAGCAAGGATGGTCACTATCGCGTGCGCATCGACGGCGAGTGGGTCGATGTTCCGAGGGAAGCCATAGTGGACGGACCGAATCGCGCGGGTCGCACGGTGGTGTGGCCTTACTACAGGGATGGTCATCCGAAAGCGCGCTGCTTCATGCCGGGAAGCATGAGCTGACGCTTCGGCTGGACACTAGGCGATGTTTCAAAAATCAATCAGGCAAAAGATCGTCGGCATCGCCGCGGGGCTGATCATGCTTGCGGTGATCACATCCGTTCTGTCGATCGCTCTGACAAGTAGAGTCGGTCATTTGCTCGACGAAGTTACGAATAAATACATTCCCGCCTATGGCGATTTGGCGCGGGTAAACATTCGCTCGCTTGAGCGTAGCCTCGCGCTTCGGCGAATGATCATCGCGAAGATGCAGAGCCCGCAAGACGAAGCTGGCTATGCGGCGTCGTTGAGGACTTTCGAAGAAAAAGATCCCGATATTGACCGAGAAGCGTCCGCCGCGCATCGACTTATCGTCGCAATCATCAATGATGGAGGCACTCCGTCGGACGGCGTGGCCCTGGCGCGCATCGATGACCGCCTCGATATTGTCGTCAACGACCTTCGCCATCGCCTGAACGAACAAATTGCACTTCTACTTCCTCAACTTGATGCGGGCGATTTCGTCGAAGTCAGACGCACTCTATCGCGTGTCGACGCGCTCCGTGACGAGTTCAATCATAAGGTCAACGACATTCGCTCGGACATGCTGGAACAGGTGGTTGCGAGTGCCACAACAGTTATTCGCAACCAGCGCCGGGCCATAGTAATCTCGGCGATCGTAACCGCGGCCGCTTCAATGCTCGGATTTGTGTTCGCGGGACTCGTCGGCAGTGGAATCACCCGTCCCATCCTGCGACTGCTAGAGGGCACACGCGAGGTCGAAGCCGGCCGCCTCGATGGATCGATCAGCGTAACGACGCGGGACGAGATCGGGGAGCTCTCAGCAGCATTCAATCGCATGATCGAGACGTTGCGCCACAACGAGCGGATCAGAGAAACCTACGGCAGGTATATCGATCCGCGGATTGCTGAAGGATTGCTTGAGCAGTCAGCACTCGCGGCCACTGAAGGCCAGCGTCGTGTGATGACGGTCCTGTTTTGCGATATGAGGGGATTTACGACCCTGAGCGAAGGGGTCACGCCACAGGGATTGGTCAAGATCATGAACCTCTATTTTTCGACGATGTCCGAGCCGATCCACGCGCATAGAGGAATAATCGACAAATACATCGGCGACGCGATCATGGCCTATTGGGGACCTCCGTTTGTTGCCGAGGCAGACCAGACCGATTTCGCGTGCCTAGCGGCAATTGGCATGACCGGGCGCGTTGCGAAGCTGCGCATGGAATTGCCCGAACTCCTTGGTGTGCGCCGGATCCCAACGGAGTGCGATATTCGAATTGGGATCGCAACCGGCGAAGCGTTGGTTGGCAGTATCGGCTCGGAATTCAGGATGAGCTACACTGTGATGGGCGACACGGTCAATCTGGCGGCGCGCCTGGAACGCGCCAACAAGACCTATGGCAGTCGTTGTCTGATCTCGGAGGCAACTGCCCTGGCCTCTGGGGCGACGATTGAGGTTCGTGAGATTGATCGCCTGGTTGTGGTCGGTCAAACGAAGCCTCAGGTTGTCTTCGAAATCATGGGCCGGAGAGGGGAAATCACAACCGAACAGATGCAACTACGAACACACTACGCCGAGGGGCTGGCGGCTTATCGGGAAAGACGATGGGACGACGCCCTAAGTGCATTCACTGCTGCGCTCGAAGTAGTTCCGGGGGATCAGCCGTCGATCACATTCGCAAAGCGCATCAGCTGCCTGAAGCATAAGCCGCCTCCGGCCGATTGGGACGGTTCGTGGCATTTGGAGCACAAATAGATCGTGCTGCCGCGTTCGTGAATCGCGCGACTTACCAGGAGCTTGACCCTGATCGACCGCGCGTTCCTTCTCCGGAGCTGTGGCTTAGAGCCGATCATTTTTGCCGTTGTGGGCGAGTGGTTCGCGATGCGCCTCGTGCGGCGTGGGTGAGTTCGTTTTCCATGCTCA
This sequence comes from Bradyrhizobium sp. UFLA05-153, assembly GCF_054185185.1. Taxonomy (NCBI): domain Bacteria; kingdom Pseudomonadati; phylum Pseudomonadota; class Alphaproteobacteria; order Hyphomicrobiales; family Nitrobacteraceae; genus Bradyrhizobium; species Bradyrhizobium sp. UFLA05-153. The sequence continues at coordinate 69,580 of NZ_JBBIAM010000039.1, read as the reverse complement.
ACCCCACTGTTAAAGAGGTGATTAGGTGCGCCGCCAGCAACTGCTTGGGGGATGCATGCGCGATCTTAGGACATTCCGGCCCTAGCCGCTTGCCGGGGATTGACCGCCGCGTCGCGATCTGACCTCCAAACCGGACATCGATCTGCACGTTCAAACGAGATATACTTATCCCAGAGTTAATCGGGAACCGGACCGATCAGCATTCGCCACCGGCGCGTGCGAGGCTGCAGCAAACCTTGCCTGCTCAGCCGGTTTAAAGGGGCGACGCTTCCTTACTCGCGTTAGCTGGCCCAACGGGCAGACATGGCGGTGAACTGCGGCAGCCCGTGGTGAGAATAGCGAGTCGTTTTGAGCGTCGTGCCGCGCATTCCGGCCGCTGCGAAGAGTCGCTCCGATGATGAACTCGGCTGTTATTATCCCAGAGGATCTGCCTTTCACCCTTGCGAACTTATCGCCCAGCCGGTCCCAGAGACGGCTTGCCCTTGCGGTCGTGCTCGCCTTGCTGGTCGCGTTTTTTATCACAGCTGGGCCGCTCGCGAACTTCCAGCCGGGGCGGATCGACGCCTTCGTCCCGGCCTATGGCACGGCGGTTTTCGTGAATGACTTGATCACCGCGGTCCTGCTGTTCTATCAGTTTGCCATCCTGCGCTCGCGCGCGCTGCTCGCGATCGCGAGTGGATATCTCTTCACGGCGCTGATCGTGATCCCGTGGTTGCTGACTTTTCCGGGCATCTTCGCGCCAGGTGGCCTGCTTGGCGCGGGGCTACAGAGCACGGATTGGCTTTTTAATCTGTGGCACGCCGGTTTTCCTACGTTCGTCATCGCATATACTCTCTTTAAGGATGCCGATCCAACCAAGGGGCTGTGGCGGGGTTCCGCGGGTGCGGCCATCCTTTCGAGTGTGGTCGTGACCGTGGCCGTCGTGTGCGCCGTGACAGTTCTTGTCACAGCGGGGCAAGCACACTTGCCCCGCACTGTGCTCGACCCGGTCCGTTTTTCTGCCCTCAAAGTTTATGTTGTCGGTTGTCTAATCCTGTGGAACGCACTCGCGCTCCTTTTGCTCTGGATCCGCCGGTGTTCGGTGCTCGATCTGTGGCTGATGGTGGTTGTTTGCGCGTATGTACTTGAGCTCTATACGGGTGTGTTGGGTCTGGCCCGGTTCAGCGCTGGTTGGTATGCTAGCCGGTTCTTAGGACTCGTGCCCAGCATTCTTGTGCTCTGTGTCCTGTTGCATGAGATAACGACGCTTTACGCGCAGCTGCTCCGCGCGGTCCTGGCGCAACGTCGCGAGCGTGAGGCGCGGCTGATGACCGGCGACGCGGTCTCGGCTTCAATTGCCCACGAAGTCAAACAGCCATTAACGTCGATCATCGCCAGTGCGAACGCGGGACTGAATTGGCTTGATCGTGTCGAGCCTAACCTCGATCGTGCCAGAGAAGCATTGCGGCGCGTCGTGACCGCCGGGCACCGAGCGGACGCCGTGATCGAAAATATTCGGGCGCACTTCAAGATTGGTGCACGAACCCGCACTTCCCTTAATATCGACGATGTCATCCGGGAAGCTCTGGCCGTTGTTCGCGACAAACTGCAGACATATCGGGTCACCGTTCATGCTCACCTTAACGAACGGCTGCCGCGGATAACAGGCGAACAGATTCAGCTCCAGCAAGTTCTGGTGAATTTGATTGCGAACGCAATAGATTCCATGGCCACGAAGAATGGGGAGCGGGTGCTATCCATAAGATCTGAAGTCCAGCACTCGAGATATGTGATGGTGTCGGTGGAAGACACCGGGAAGGGCCTCGAGCCCGACGCTGTGGATAGGATATTCAACCCAATGTTCACGACCAAAACGGACGGCATGGGCATCGGGCTGTCAATCTGCCGGTCCATTATCGAGGCGCATCAGGGGCAAATATGGGTGACCGCCGAAAAGGGTCGCGGCGCCACTTTTCACTTCACGGTGCCGGTAGATCTAAGCGGCCCATCCTGGTCGGACGCCGTGGGCAGCGTGAACCGAAACATGCTGCCGAAGGGATGATTGGGCGACGCCCACAATTTGCCTCCATGCGCTTTGATGATCGAGCGGCAAATGGCCAAGCCGACGCCCAAACCATTGGGCTTGGTCGTGAAGAAAGCTTCGAACAAACGCTCCAGTTCGCCGGCCGGCAGGCCAACGCCGACGTCTGCCACAGCGATCGTTATAGTCCCCGATGGGTCAGCTTCCGTGCGCAACGAAAGAAGCCGCGGCCGGTCATCCACCGTTGCCATGGCCTCCATCCCGTTCATCATCAGGTTCATTATGACCTGCTGCAATTGGATTCGATCACCGAAAACCGAGCGCAGGGAAGCGGCAAGGTCGACCTTGAGAACCACGCGTTGTCGGCGAATCTCGCTGCTCAACAGTGCCACCGTGTCCCTGATCGCATCGTTGACGTCGAGCGGCACCCGCGTCGGCGTGGATTTCCTCGTCATCTGGCGAATACTCTCCATCACGCCGCTCGCGCGATGGGCATATCCGGCGATTTGCGCCGCCGCGGCGGTGGCCTTGCCAATATCGGGAGGGGCGTGCGCCAGCCACGATCCGCAGGCGCCAGCTCTCGCAGCGATAGCCGTCAGCGGCTGGCGAACTTCGTGCGCAATCAAACTGGTCAGTTCGCCGATCGCAGTGAGCCGCGAAGCATGTGCAAGATCCGATTGGGCGGACTGTAACGCCTCCTGAGCACGTCGGTAGTCGGTCAAATCGATCGTTGTACCGACATAGCTCTTGAGCTTCCCGAAACTGTCCATGGAGGGTCGGCCGACGACATTCAAATGCCGCACTCCGTCCGAACGGATCAGGCGATACTCGCAGGTGAATGCATCACCATTGCGGATCGCCGATTGTACCTTGCGGCGAAGGGCAGTGCGGTCCTCCGGATGGACCATGCGAAAGACGCGCCCGATCGTCGGCGCTTTTCCGGTATCGGGATCGACGCCGAAAATCCGATAGTGCTCGTCGGACCAAAGCAGCTTGCCGGTTTGTGAGTCCCAGCTCCAACTTCCGGTGTGGCTGATGCTCTGCCCCTCCGCCAGGAATGCTTCGCTGCGCCGCAGGTCAGCATAGAGCCGAGCGTTCTCGAGTGAAATCGCGACCTGTGCAGCAAGGAGGTCGAGCACCTCTGCCCGCTGAGGCGTAAATGCCCCGACTGCGGCGTGGCTCTCGAGGTACAGAACGCCGACCAGCTTTGCCTGCGTGACTATCGGTAGGCAATGCAGCGAGATGTGGCACCTTTGCAGCAAGTAAGGATCTGCAGACAGCAAGCTCCTGTTTGCTGGCTCGGCGGAATTGAGGCTCGTTCGTGTCCTGACGACATAGTTCAATACCGATTGAGAGAATTCGAGGTCACGACGACCCGCTTCGTACACTGTAACATCGATACCGTTCGCTCCAACATGAGCCTCCGCGATGGCCTCCGGAATGTCGTTCCCCATCAGGAACAGGATGCCGCGTTCGGCAGTGGCGTGCTCGATCACAACCTGCATCACGGTGCGGATCAGCGTGTTAAGCTCGATTTCTCCGGAAAGCGCGCGAGAGGCCCTGAACAATGCGTTGACGTCAAGCTGTTGCAGCGGCACCTCCGAGGCACCTGGCAGGATGCGAACTGGATCGGAAGCTGGCAGATGAGGATTAGAGCGTTCGAGCTGCCGTACCTTGGCGTCAGCACCCCACCGCTGGTAGCAATCGCGTGCATTCGCCAGGTAGGAGAGAACGACTGTTCGAATGCCGCGCGCCTCGTAGAACCGCGCCGCACACTCTGCGGCAATCGCCTCGATCTGCACGAACTCGGCTTCCCGGGCCAATCGGATCGCCTCCTCGTACAGCCGCTCCGCCTCCAGTTCGCGGCCTTCAATGCGCGCGATCTCCGCCGCAAGCAGCGTCAATCGATTGGCGAAGTTTGCCGGAGCGTGAGCGCACCGGATGGTGAGCTCGCGGTAATGGTGATTCAGGCTATTGACATGCATCTCACGCTGTTCGGGCGGCGCTGCATCGTAGGCGGCAGCGTGAGCAAGCGCGGTGTAGAAGCGGTATTCTGCCACTTCCACATAGGCCCGTATGCTCCGAAAGAATGTCTCTCCCCGCTCGGCGACTACAAGCGCGGCATCATGGAGTCCAGCGAACACGTTGAGCTGGATTTCCGCAACAGCGTGAAGGCAGGCGTTTTGCAGCGATCCGCCTATCAAGGCGTGTGGCGCCGTCGGATGGGGCACCTCGAAGTCATCGCTGTGTTCTATCAAGGTGAGCGCAAAAGTCCTGTAGACCGACAACAATGCTCTAATCAGCTCGAAGCCCCAGGCTCGGGCGAATGCCAGCCCTTGTTCGATATCCTTGCAGACATCCCGCAACGGATCGCCGCAGAAGAGACGCGCCGATACATGTGCAGCATGCGAGTAGCCTACCCAGCTCAGGTCTCCGGTCGCGAGCCCAGTTTCCAGACTTCGCCGTATGAATGGTAGTCCGGATCGGATCGGCCGAACCCACGGCGTCACATATTGGCCGAATACCATTTGCGTCCGTCCGCTCAGCCTCAATTGCGGCCAGCGGTCGGCGAGAGAGACGCCAAATTGCGCCAGACGCAATCCGAGATCCGCGTCTCGGTAGCGGATGCTGAAGACGCTGAATGCGCAGGTCAACGGATAGCAGGAGTTCTCTGAGATGCCGTGTTGCAGCGTCAGTCGTACCGCTGCCAGAATCACGATGTTGGACAAGTTCAGATCGGTGAGGAGGGCGGGCGTAACAAGGTCGGCAAAAACCGCCATCGTTGCATGATGGTCGGGATCGGTCATGGGTGCCAATGCGAGAAGATGGTCGTCCGACAGCTTCTCGGCCAGCCTTCGCAGGCGATGGCCCTCTTCGTCCACTTCGCCGTCGGTAGGATGAGCGTGCCAGTCGATTCCGACCTGGCGCAGAAATTCGAGGCAGACAGCGATGCTGCGGTCAGGCTGCCCGCGCACGGTGTACAGGTTTGCCCGAAGCCTAGTGACCGTCGTGCTCGCTTGAACGTTCAGGCAATTCTGGGACAGCACCAACAACTGCGCTTCCGCGACGTCCAGATGTCCGACCAGGAATTCGCACTCGGCGCGGAGCAGAGCGACTCCGAAGGCAGTCGCGCTGAAACTTGGATGTGCTTTCTCCCCGAGCAGTTCCCGCGCAACCTCCAGATAGGCGAGAGCGGCACTGTAAGCTGCCGCTGATCGGGCGCGCCGGCCCGCAGAAAGATTGATGGCAATGATCTGATCCCGTTCGACCTGGCTCGTAACAGCAGTGACGCCGCGGTTCAGCTGGTTGGCAATGACATAAAGCTTCTCGCTCGTTTCATCCGGCGTTGCTTGTCTCGCCAGCGCCATGCCAATGCGAAGATGCAGGGCGGGCTTGCCTTCGGCCGGCCCCAGCCGATAGGCGGCCTCCTGAACCCGATCATGCGCGAAAGCGTAATACCCACCTTTGCGTACGACAAGGCCGGCTTGAAGGGCTGGACGCAGGCTCGCGATGACCTCTTGCGCAGGGCGGTCGGATGCAACGGCGAGCCCCTCAACTTCGGCGGAACTCCCGAGCGATGCGAGATCCAGTAGGACTTGCCGCGTGGTTGTCGTCAGCAGGTTCAACTTGGCCGCCATCAGATCGGCGACGCTGTCCGTGAGGCCCTTCGCCCGAACGCGGGCGATGTCCCAGTGCCAGGCACCCGCATGCGGATCATACGCGAGCAAGCCTTCGTCATTCAGTGTCCTGAGGAATTGAGTTGCAAAGAAAGGGTTGCCGCCGGTCTTGGTGTGAACCAGCTTTGCTAATGGTCGGGCTTCGGCGCGCCCGCATTCGAGTGTCTCGGCGATCAGTACCGCGATATCGAGCGAACTTAGGGGCTGAAGCGCGATCTCCTCGACGGGTATGCCCGCGGTGCAAATCGTGTCGAGCTGCGAGATGAGCGGATGAGAGGGGCTGACTTCATTGGTGCGGTAAGCTCCAATCAGCATCAGATTCGATACATCCCGCCGAGCGACAAGATCGCCGATCAGGTCGATCGTTGCCACGTCCAGCCATTGCAAGTCATCAACGAAGAGGACCAAGGGGCGACCCGGGCGGGCAAAGGCCCCAACGAGCCGCCGGAAGACAATGCGGAGGCGGTTCAACCGATCCTGGGGCGTCAGATGCTCGACCGGAAGCTGCCGACCAAGGACAAGCTCGAACGCGGGAATGAGCTCTGTCACAAGATAACCGCTCGGTCCGACAGCCTCCGCCAGCGTTCGCCGGCAGGCCGCAACCTCCTCGTCATCATAGGTAAGAATCTGACGCAGCAGCGATGCAAAGGCTTGGTTGAGCGCCGCATACGGGACGTCCCGCGCTTGCAGATCGAATTTGCCAGTCGCGATCAAGGCGTCCGTCGGCGCCAGACCGGCTTGGAACTCTGCGACAAGTGATGATTTTCCGACCCCGGAAGACCCGGAAATTAGTGCGACGACGGTTTGTCCCGTTGCTGCGACGCGATCGAATGCCGATCGCAGAGCCGCGATCTCGTCCGCACGGCCGTAGAGGGTACGTGGAATCTGGAGGGCGGTGACTACATCGCGTTTCCCGAGGGCGAAATGATGAACCCCTCGGCGGGCTTTCCACTCCGCCAGGCATTCCTCGAGGTCAGCCGCTAGCCCCTCGGCAGACTGATAGCGGTCCGCCGGTTCCTTCGACAGAAGCTTGAGTACGATGGCGGATATCTGCTCGGGCAGATTCGGCATTCGTTCGCCGGGCGAGGGAGGCGCGCGGACAATGTGGCAGTGTATCCACTCCTCCGGCGTGGATGCGGAAAACGGCAAGGTGCCGGTGAACAGTTCATAAAGCGTGACGCCAAGTGCATAGAGATCGCTGCGGCCATCGATCGGGCGGTTCATTCGGCCGGTCTGCTCTGGCGCGATATAGGGCAGCGTTCCGGCAATCACACCGGCCGCCACGCTTTGGTGCGTTTGATGAATGGCGTTGCCGAACCCCGTCAGGCGCATGCCGTCTCGTTCGGAGACCAGGATGTTTCCGGGCTTGATGTCTCGGTGCAGCAGTCTTTGGCGGTGCAGCCTGCCCACTGTGTCGGCCAGCCCGACCGCCAAGCGAAGTCGAGCATCAAGCTGAAGCCCGTTCTCGATGAGCTTGGTCAGCGGTTCGCCGCCAGGGTCCTCGAGCACCAGCATCATGTTTTCCTTATGCGGGACCAACTCAATCGGAAGCACCGCCCAGGCCGGGTCAAGATCGGCGGCCAAGGCATATTCATTTTCAAGCTTCTCGAGGCTGCGTATCGACGGCCGTCGCGGTACCAATGCAAGCAGGGAACGCGCTCCGCGTGCCTGATGGGCCCGATATAGGATGAACGTGTCGTCTGCCCGCAGGCGTTCGACCGTGCATTTCGTGAGGTCGATCATTGATCGGGCTCCCTTCCTTGCGGATCGGGGGAGGGATAGCGCTTCGGCAATCGGGCCAAGGTTAGGGCTCGACAGGACAATTCCATCTGCCGGAGTCCGGCCGGCCGCTCGGCTGGGAAACGGCCTTTTGTTCACCCTGGTCGGTCAGCGTAACCCCTTGAAGATTATCTTACCACAGTCGTCATCGGTACGGCGGTTGGATGATCGCCGTAGTGTCTACGGAAGATGGTCGAAGCTGACCGTCGGGCTGGAACATGACTCGCCGAAAGCGAAACACGCCGCTCCTGCCAACCGCTCACGTCGACAAATCTCAATCCGGTTTTTGTCTCTTAATGGACTTCCTTCGACAGCCCCTGCTTTAATTGGCTCACAGCAATATTCGGACGTGCCATCAAACCGGTTACACCTAGGAGAAAATTTCGATAAAGGAAGCCCACCGGTTGACGAGAACGATCGGACGTTACCTGTAGTGGAAAAGTCACCACGACAAATCCCATCGGAAAGCGGCAGTCCCGCGGGCAAGGAATTTTTTTGCGCGCTTGTAACGAAACCAGCCCGATCTACGAATTGATTACAGCGGACGGTCTGCTGGAGCGCTTAACCAGGTGAAAGGTGCGCCAGTCAGGTTACCATATCAAAACGAGAGCGCAGATGGAAATAAGATCGGAACCCAACTTGCCGGCCGCTCCACTGATCGTCTTCGACGTCAATGAGACGCTTCTCGATCTTCAAACAATGGAGCCAATCTTTGAGCGCATTTTTGGCGACAAGAGAGACATGCGCCTCTGGTTCGCTAACGTCATCATGTATTCCCTGGCTCTGACCGTGGCCGGCTCGTACGTGCCGTTCACGGATATTGGCTCTGCTGTAATGAGGATGCTGGCGGATGCGCAAGGAATCAAGATTGATGATGCGGACAAAAAAGAGCTTGAGCAAAATTTTCAACAATGCCGCCTTATGCGGAGGTCCCAGCCGCGCTACGGAAACTGCGCATTGCAGGTTTCCGGCTGTTCACGTTGACAAACAATCGAGTCGAAGTTCAAACCCGCCAGCTCGAGTATGGCGGCATTGCCAGCTTCTTTGAGACAGTGTGGATAGCGTCAAGCAATATAAGCCGTCACCGCTGACATATGCTTACGTCTCGAAAGAGCTTGGGGTCGACCCTTCCCAGCTCTGTCTTATCGCCTGCCATACTTGGGATACGCTTGGCGCGGTAGCGGCCGGTTGGGAGGCTGCGCTGGTCAAGCGCGTCGGCAATCATGCTCTGGGAGTCGGTCCTCAACCGCAGATCGTTGGCGACGACCTGAACCACGTAGCCGACCAACTTATCGCGCGATACATATGGCAGAGTTAATCAGCAAGACACTCGGCTGAAAGCCCCAGCGGGGAGGACCCTATTCCGGGACACCTGAGGGTGCTCATGGTGCTGAAATTATAATATGGTGATTGGCCGCTCCGACGTTGAAATGACATTCGTTCTGAACGCCCTGATAGGCCGCTAGAGAGTTTTAACCGCCGCGCTTTCATGCGAGCTTCGCTAAGTGTGGCCTATGTGATTATAATTGCATGTACTGCAGCTATAGTACCATGCTCGAGATAGCCAACACGGAGCGATGAAGCGATCCGCACGTACGAGACGACTTGCCGGGAGGCGGGGGACACATCCACCAGCGTCGTCCCGCTCTAAGCTGGAAGAGCAGGTAACCGAACTCGTTGCGCAGCAGGCGGCGATATCGGAAGTCCTCCGCGCCATTGCCAACTCCCCAAATGATCTGCAGCCCATATTCGACGCTATCCTGGACAGTGCCACGCGGCTCTGCAGAGGTGACCTTGGCAGCTTGCGTCTCTTCGAGAAAGACGGCTTCCGTCTCGTTGCGATCAGAGGAAACCTCGACCTCCTCAAGCGGTGGAAGATACCCGAGCTCGCGGATTACAGCAGCTATGTTAGTAGCTTGGCTGCAAGCAGGCGACCAAGCCACGTCCCCGACCTTGCTGAACTCGAGACCTATCATCGGGGTGAGCCTCACATTCGGGGCATGGTCGACCTGATTGGCGTTCGAACCATGCTAGTCGTGCCGATGTTCAAGGATGATGAGCTCATCGGAACCATCAATCTGGGGCGGACGGGAGTGCGGCCGTACACCGACAATCAGATTGCCTTGTTCACCGACTTCGCCGCGCAGGCGTCTATTGTCTTGGAGAGCACCCGTCGCGAGCGCCAGTATCGAGAGGTGCAGAATGAGCTCGCACATGCGAATCGCGTTGCCATCCTTGGACAGCTCACCGCGTCGATTGCCCACGAACTTAAGCAGCCATTGACCGCAGTTGTGGCTAGCGGAGACGCTGGCTTGCGATGGCTTGCTAGGCAGCCGCCTGGCCTCGAAGAGGCAAAGCGTTCCATCGAGAGGGCCGTCGAAGGGGCCCTACGTGGCGGCGATATCATAAGGGGCCTACAAGGCCTCACCAAGAAGCAGACGTCACGGAAGGAGCCCTTGGATATCAATGGGGCGGTTCAAGAAGTGGTTGTGCTGACCCATGGCGAGGCCGTCAAGCACGGAGTGTCAATGAGTACTCGGCTCGAGCCCTCTTTGCCTCGTGTCCAAGGAGATCGCCTCCAATTGCAGCAGGTCATACTAAACCTGATCGTAAACGCTATTCAGGCGATGAGCGGCATAGATGTCGGTTGCCGCGAGTTACAAATCAGTACTGAAAATGCCTCGGGTGAAGGGGTGCGCATCAGTGTTCGCGATACTGGCTCGGGGTTGTCTCCAGAGACCCTCCTGCGAGTCTTTGAACCCTTCTACACGACAAGGGCCGACGGGATGGGAATGGGTTTGGCGATCTGTCGTTCGATCATCGAAGCGCATGGAGGCCGCTTGTGGGCGACCGGGTGCGAGCCGAACGGGGCCCTGTTTCAGTTTATGATTCCTGCTGGTTAAGACGCGATCCCCCACAATGCTGGGTTGTCGGTGCGTCCACGGCCGGGACGTCTGGGACGATTGAGGTGAAGGCGAAAAAGCAGCCCAACCGCCAATGATGATCGGAGACTTCGATCGCTTGGCTTCGTCAATTAAAGACGAATTCCTATTGGGTCGCTTCTCGCTGGGCAATCTCCGTCAAAGGCACTCGTTCGGCAGCAGCCGCGCGCAGAATATCCCGCTTGAGCAGATAGACTGACGCAGCAAGCAGCACGATGTCCTTCATCAGAAAGAGGAACGGTAGCGTTGCGGCGGGAAAGCCTCCGGCAGGTGCCGCCCAGGCGTCCGGGAAGAACGGGATTATCGTGACCGTTGCCACGTAGGTCGCGCACGAACCTAACGAACCGAACGTGGCGAACTTCTTGTTCCAAAAACCTAGGAGCAGAAGTGTGGCGATCAGCCACTCTGCGCTGCCAAGAAAGAAAGCGGCCCCGCGTATGCCAAAGACGGGGTAGAGCCAAAAGATCAATGGCCCGTGACTGATGAACGGGATCAAAGCATGCGCCTCATAGTCGAACCATTTCTGACAGCCGAAAACGAAGAAAACGATGATCATCGTCGCGCGCGTGAAGTGATAATCAAAATCACTTTGGACGATATCGAGCTTTGACATTTTCGCTATAAGTGCGTCCATTCAGGTGCTCCAATCGCGCTGTAAGATCTGATGAGCAGCTACAACGCAGGCTCACTTTTGATGCTGCGAACGCTGGTGATGGTGTTCACACTACGAAGCATTAACAGAGCCTTCAGAGAGGCGCTCCGTGTCCGTTATCGCGAGTTTCTCATTCTTGCGCAGTTTCAATGCGCGCTCATCGACGCACGAGACGCGACCCGATCCCGACCTTCTCAGATTCGGCGGGATTCATTAGGATCGACAAAAGTGCAGGTTGGAGGCTCTTCTCGCTCGCCTGCGAAATTTAGGTGTCTGCCCTCCCTCGAAGACCCATACCAAGGTATGGCTCGAGGTATCACTACTGAGAGATTGTAGGTGTAAACCGCCGATCGCATGGTGTCGACGATGCGTGCGCGCCGTCACTCGAGGTGCACAACTGGTCGACGTCGGTCTTGCTTTTGTTGTTTCGCTCACCAACGACGCTAGTCGAATCGACGTCACCGAGATCGCCTTCCACAGTTGCTTGAACCACAAGTACGGGGATCGCAACCAGGGTCATCCCCATGAATACGCTTATCAACGCCACGGCGAATCCGAGTATCGGTATCTTGCGCAGGTCCGGGTTGCTAGCGACGGACCTCGACTATCACATCGTTCGCGGCTCGATGGTGATCATGTTTTTCTTCTTCGGTTATCAGAAGTGGTGGGCGTATGAGGCTGATCGCCTTGTGCCGTTTATCAGCAACGGCCCGCTGATCAGCTGGCTTTATCCAGTCTTCGGACACCAAGGAGCCAGTTGGTTCCTGGGCGTCTGCGAGTGGACCTTCGGCGCCTTACTGTTCGCAGGATTTTGGCAGAAGCGGCTAGGCATTCTCGGTGCTGTCGGCTCGACCGCGACTTTTATCGCGACCGTCACCATCATTCCCTTCATGCCGGATGGCTGGGACGCTGCGGCCGGTGGATTTCCGGCGATGACGGGCAATATCCCCTTCCTGATGAAGGACGTCGTCCTGCTCGCCGTGTCGCTCTATCTCTTGAAGCAGGACGTGGCTCGTGTCGCCAATAAGAATTCGCGGTCCGACAAGAGTTGCTCGGACCTACCGGAAGAGGCCGCAGCAAGGTAGCGGCGGGGACCGTGCTGCCTTGCAGCCCGCTTTGCTTTGACGGTGAGGTTCCATGCGTTCGCCGGCTGCCAGACGATCGCCGAGTTCAAGCAGAGCAGCCGACGCGTGCGCGAAAGCCGGTATTCACGCGCTGAACTGGTCGTTTGATCACGCCTGCCGTCCTGTCATGGACAATCGCGATGTCCTAACTTTCAAGCGCGTGGCGGCGGCTTTGCGATCGCAGTCGGCCGATCGGTTCGGAGCGTGCAAAGATGGTAACTTGTGAAATCGGGAAATTCCGGTTACATATCCGGCGTAAGTTGGCGGGTCGCTTCGGCCCGGTGACGCTCGTTCTAAAAAGGTTGCTGCCATCCGCCGCGCAAGGAGGCGTCAATGGGTGGAAGAAACCAAGAGGCATGGCACGGCATTCGCATTCGTTCTCCCGCTCTGCAAACTGATTCAGATGTCAGGAGGCAATTGAGAATGCCGTCTTCGGGTTGTGTTCATGTCGTCGACGACGACGAGACGGTTCTTGAGTCTCTTGGCGACCTGCTCCGGTCTTTGGGCTATCAGGTCGCTTTATACGGATCTGCCTCGGATTTCCTCAAAGCCGAATTGCCTGATGCACCTTCGTGTTTGGTGCTAGACGTCAGGTTGCCGGGCACGAGCGGCTTGGAGCTGCAGGAGTATCTCGCAAGCATGAACGTGAGGCTGCCGGTCATTTTGATGACCGGCTTCGGCGACATTCCAATGACCGTGAGAGCCATGAAGTTGGGAGCGGTAGATTTCCTCACCAAACCCATACGGTATCAAGATTTGCTGCATGCGGTCGCAGCTGCGATCCGAATGGACGAGGGCCGACGTCAGGATATCGCAGAGACTGCTCAGCTCCGGGAGAAGTATGCGCGCTTGACCGCTCGTGAGCGGCAAGTGATGGCGCTGGTCACGTCAGGGCTCATGAACAAGCAAGTTGCGAGTGAGCTTTCAATCAGCGAGGTCACCGTCAAAATGCATCGCGGCAGCGTCATGCGGAAATTAGGAGCCAAATCCGTGGCGATGCTTACACGGATGGCAGAGGCGCTCGACCTGGATCGATGAGACCGGCGGCCCAATCTCAGAACTGAGCTCGCCTACCGAAGGTCATGGCGCCCTCTGAGCGGAAAAGCTTACTGAGGGCACGCCCCCAGCAAAGTTGATATGAATGCTGGAGAGATGCCAGGCACTCACGCACTAGCCCGCGGCTAAAGCGACGCTGGCAATAATCCGAACCGCTGCTCTCCTCACTGGTGAAATCCAGACGGAACTCGCCTATGGGGAACTTTCACCACCGGCGCGACAACGGTTCCCTTTACATATAAACTGGGTAACTGGTGGTGAGCTCGCAGGCTGCCGGGGGGCAGGATCGTCGAGGATGGAATGTGGGTGGACGTAGAAACCCTCGGGAACCCGGTGCTCATGTCGGTCAGAAGGTCTCGCCTCCGCGAATCGATGGCTACATCTGGAAATCGTCGCTAAAGCAGGGATTCTTATGCATGCACGCACATTCTGGCGCGCTCAGCATGAGAGGCGAGGATACCACCAAGCCGACAAGTCTCCATTGATGTGTCAGCGTGCGGTATGCGCATGATGGCACACCAAGGGCGCCGGGCGCCTTCTTCGCCACTCGGGGTAACGCTATGAGGCTCGGGAGCGAAACGCATCAGCTACAGCTGATCGCCGAAGCGTTTCAGATAATCTCGAAAGAGGTTAGCTACCAAGGTTTGGCCAAGGCTCTCCTTAGACAAGCCCTTGGCTATTCTGGGGCCGCTAGGGGTGGCATTCTGCTTAGCGAAGGAGGTGAATTACTCGCCAAGGCGGACGCAAGCTTTCCTCGCGAAAGAGCCAAGTTCTTCGTATCGCATCCTCTCGCTACCGAACTCCGATTGCCGGCGGACCTCAGCGAAAGGGTCCTTAGCCGGCAAGAAACCGTCATAAGGCAAGCGACACGGAAAGATTCGGCGCTCATCAATCCCGAGGAGCCGCCGCCTCGAAACATAACCCAATTGTGCTTGCCCCTGGTTCATCAGGAGTGGACGATTGGCGTCCTCTATCTCGAATCAGGGCGAGACGAGCAGATCTTTACGCCAAGGTGCGTCTGGGTGATGTCCATGCTTGCTTCGCAGGCAGCCGTCTCCTTCGAATCCGTACGGCTTTTTGAGGCCCTACGTGAGACCAACATGTGGATGGTCAAGGGTCAGCAGATCGGCCGCATGGGCAGCTATCGGTGGAACACGCGGACCCTACTCTCTCGAGCCTCGCGCGAATGCTACCGCATGTTCGATATCGACCTCGAAATTAATCCGGTGCCGTTCGAGGTCTTCAAAAGCCGCGTTCATCCTAATGACTATCCTGCCTTGGAAGAGGCGCTTACGAAGGCGGTCAGTACCAAGTCCCCTTTCAGTCACGAATACAGAGTTGTTCATAGAGACGGCACGATGCTGCACGTCGTCGCCGTCGGACAATTCGACCTTGGGCCAAGCGGCGATGTCGAATTGGAAGGAATTATCTCCGACATCACCGACCGAAAGGCCGCGGAACAGGCACTTACGGATACGCGGAATGAGCTTGCGCGAGCCGTACGCCTCGCATCAGTTGGCGAACTCGCAGGCTCCATTATTCACGAGATCAATCAGCCTTTGACTGGAATCATCATGAGTGCAGAGGCCTGCCTCCGATGGCTCGAGCGAAATCCCGTCGAACCGGATGAGGCCCGCAAGTCCGCCATGCGCATCATCGAACAAGGTCGCCGCGCGACGGATGTAATCACTGGCCTGAGGTCATTGGTACGGGATGCGCCGCTAAATTTCGCCAACATTGACATCAACGAAGCAATTGAAGAGGTCCTTCGGTTGTCAAAGAGAGAGCTTGAACGCGCCAGCGTCACGCTCCGT
Source organism: Bradyrhizobium sp. UFLA05-153 (assembly GCF_054185185.1). Taxonomy (NCBI): domain Bacteria; kingdom Pseudomonadati; phylum Pseudomonadota; class Alphaproteobacteria; order Hyphomicrobiales; family Nitrobacteraceae; genus Bradyrhizobium; species Bradyrhizobium sp. UFLA05-153. The sequence continues at coordinate 54,516 of NZ_JBBIAM010000039.1, read as the reverse complement.
ACTGACTTTGACAGATCATTGCCAAATATCGAGGCGGACCGAGTTCAACTTCAGCAGGTCGTCCTCAACCTCGTCCGCAATGCAGTTGAAGCGATGTCTGGCGTTGAGGGAAGGAGCCGTGTTCTGACTGCCTCGTCAAGAGGGACAAACGATCATGTCTCCGTAACAATCACAGACACTGGCCAAGGCATTGATCCCGCGAATAGAGATCGCCTATTCGATGCGCTGTACACCACAAAGGGAAGTGGTCTCGGCCTGGGTCTTTCGATCTGCCGCAAGATTGTAAACGTCCATGGAGGGCGTCTATGGGTGGAAGAAACCAAGAGGCATGGCACGACTTTCGCTTTCGTTCTCCCGCTCTGCAAATCAAGTCGGATGTCAAGAAGCAAACAGTAATGCTGTCTTCGGTCTGTGTTCACGTCGTCGACGCCGTCATGCCGGTTCTGGAGTCCCTTGGGACTTGCTTCGGTCTATGGGCTATCAAGTCGCCTTATACGGATCTGCCTCGGATTTCCTCAAAGTCGAGTTACCTAACGTACCAGCATATCTGGTGTTAGACGTCAGGTTGCCGGGCACGAGCGGCCTGGAGCTACAAGGGCATCTCGAAAGCATCAACGCTAGGCTCCCCGTCGTCTGATGACCGGCTTTGGTGACATTCCAATGACCGTGAGAGCCTTGAAGTAGGGTGCGGTAGATTTCCTCACCAAACCCATAAGGGGTCAAAATCTGCTTGATGCGGTCACGTCTCGGCTCATGAACAAGCAAGTGGCCAGTTAGCTTTCAATCAGCGAAATCACAGTCAAAATGCATCGCGGCAGCCTCATGCAGAAATTGGAGGCAAAATCCGTCGGACGCTTACCCAGATAGCTGAGGCGCTCGATCTGGAGAGGTGATGGCGGCTCCCACCGCGGCCTCCGGCGACTTTAGAACAGAACCAGCCTATCGCAGAAGATCCCATACCAACGTATGGACCTAGGTATCACAATCGAGAGATTGTGGACGTAGGTGACCGACAGCATGGTGCCGAGGCGCATTGCGCTGCCATTCGGCACTGGGTGGATTTGTTCTCGGAGTATGATCGCAATGGCAACGTGCGCGTCCAATTCAAGTGAAGGCAGAGTGATGCCCCGGGAGGGTATCGATGATGTTTCTGCCGGCATGACACAGATTGGGCCGAGAGCTGATGTGGACGTGCTGAAATCGCTCGAGGACATCGCACATCATTCGACCGTAAAGATAACTCCTGCCGAGCCCGTTAAGCGTCTCGGTATGGGCTGGCATTGGTGGTTTTCGGAAAGCGTCCATGTTCCGATCGGCAGCAAAATTGAGGTTTGCTTCCAGGGACCAACCCATCTCCTCGCATTGTACAACGAGGGTATGCGGAAGAGTGGTGAAACGTCCATCGATGGTCTACGTTCGCAGCTTCGAAGTTTTGTCCATAAACTCACTTTCGTGCCTGCCGGATGCGCCTATCGTGAACGGCATGAAGCTAGCGCATGCATTCGAGTGACGTTTCTCTATCTGAATCCTGCGGCCCTTCAGAAAACAGGCAGCGGCGGAGCTGGTTTCCTGCCAAGATTGTACTTTGAGGACTCTCTTGTCTGGGAAACGGCATCGAAGTTGAAGAACGCGATTGAGAGCGGCCAAACCAAATATACTCCTTACCTGGAGGCGCTTTCTGGCGTGCTTGCCCATGAACTAGTTCGCGTCGACCAGGAGTTAGTCGGTGAGCAGGCCGTGAGTCGTGGAGGGCTCGCCAGCTGGCAAAAGCGCGCAGTCGTTGACTACATTGAAGAGCATCTGGCGGAACAGGTGTGCCTTCTGACACTCGCCGAACTTGCTCGACTCAGCCTGCATCACTTTTGCCGAGCATTCAAACAATCGTTCGGGATTCCAGCGCATCAATACCAAGTGCGGCGGCGCATGGAGGTCGCGAAGCTGCTTTTGGCGGATCGAAAGACGTCAATCACGGAGATTGCGCTTAGCTTGGGCTATGCCCAAACCAGCTCGTTCAGCACCGCGTTTCGGAAAACAACCGGCTGGACACCTACGGTATATCGCAGGGAGTTCGAATGAGCCGAGCCACATCCACGTAACCGGACCATGAGACCCACCTATGTCGAAGATCCAATATCGCAAGGCGAACGTCGAAGGGTTCAACGTATTCTACCGCGAGGCCGGCCGAGCGACCGCACCGGCGTTGCTGTTACTTCACGGATTTCCTTCCGCCGGCCATATGTTTCGCGCGCTGATCCCGGCACTCTCTGACCGTTTCCGCGTGGTAGCACCAGACCTGCCCGGGTTTGGTCAGTCGGACATGCCGTCTCACGACAAGTTTGCTTACACTTTTGGCAGACTAACCGAGGTCATCGAGCGCTTTACCGAGGTCATCGGCCTCGCCCGCTTTGCGATCTACGTCTTTGACTATGGCGCGCCGATCGGCTTTCGAATGACTGTTCGGCATCCTGAGCGCATTGCCGCAATCATCTCACAGAACGGAAATGCCTATGAGGAGGGACTAAGCGACGGCTGGAATCCAATCCGTGCCTATTGGGAGGACCCGTCGGCGGCGAACCGTGCGGCCCTCAGATCCTTCCTCTCACCGGCGACTACGATCTGGCAGTACACCCACGGCGTCGCCGACACGTCCATGGTGTCTCCGGACGGGTATTCGCTGGATAACTTCTACCTGGCGCGTCCAGGCGCCGATGAAGTCCAGCTCGACCTCTTTCGCGACTATAAAAACAACGTGGCCACCTATCCGGAATTCCAGGCCTATTTCCGCAAACACAAGCCACCGTTCTTGGCGGCTTGGGGCAAGAACGATCCCTTCTTCCTACCGCGGGGCGCAGAGGCGTTCATGCGCGACATTCCAGCAGCAGAGGTGCACTTCTTCGAGACTGGTCATTTTGCGCTCGAGACCCATTGCGAAGAGATCGCCGCCGTCATGCGTGAGTTCCTCTCGCGCTACAGGTGAGAATCCGCGGGGTCGCCTTTCAAGTAATCCACTCCTGAAGGAAATCTGATCCGGCCGAGCGGCACGCAAAATGGTCGTTCAACGCGGGTGCTCGGGTGGTTGCGACGTTTCGTAACCGCGAGCGCTTTGCTTTGGGAGCCAAACCCTGCGAAATCGAGCGGCATGATTTGTCGGAACATATCCCGGAGGCGAAGGAGATTGGGTAGATTCGAGCGCTGTCATTCATTCCCAACACGGCCTTCCCTCGTCAAGATATGGCCCGACCCTGACAGCCGTGATTCTGACCGCTAGACGTCAGGACGGAGCCTCCCGCTGAGAGCACTGATCGAACCCGATTGGTCTCTGCAGAGGACCGGAGGGATGATCTATGAACCTGCGGCGCCAAGATGGCGTACCGTTGAAAGGGAATTCAGTCCGACGATTGCCTAGTCGCGGAGTGAACTCGGTTCGCTGGTTGGCAATTGAGCTGGCGCATCAAGAAAGTCTACGGAAAGTCCGCTGCACGTTATCGCGCCCGTTCACCTTGATGTGAAAGAAAGCGCCCCCTTTGCACCGAGGTTACATTATCGCGACTGGCCGGGTTGCGCGAAAGTGACCCATACCAAGGTATGGGACGGGGCATCACAACCGAGAGATTGTATACGCGCGTGGGCAAAAGCAAGGTGATACTCCGTATTGCCGCGGCGATGCGCACTGTGGGGCGTTCTCAGATAATGCTATGAAACTCTGTTTGACTTCATCCTATCGGACTTCGCGCTTTATGTGGCCGTCGCACCCGAGTGCTCGCGGTTATGCCAGCTTCACCTCTCGGCGCCGCGTTGAATTCGGGCATATCGTGGGAATTCGTGCGGTGAAGAAACCTTTTGTGGCGATCATCGACGACGACGAGGCACTTTGCTCGTCACTCGTGGATCTAATGCGGTCGGTCGGCTATCTCGCAGAGCCTTTTACCTCCGCGGAAACGTTTCTGGGCTCGCGCCATTTGCTGAATGTGGACTGCATCATTGCCGATGTTCATATGCCACGAATAGGTGGACTCGACCTCCTCCGAACTCTCCACGAACAGGGTATCGCGACACCAGTTATCCTCATCACGGCCTTACCCGACGCGCAACTAGACGACGATGCGATCTCAGCGGGGGCACTGTGTCTTCTACGAAAGCCGTTCGAGATGGATTACCTGCTCGATTGCATCGAAAGGAGTCTTGCCTGATGCCAGCGCTAACCGATGGCAACAAAGTCACCTCAATTCACGTATGTAACGGTGGCCCTGCTCAGCTGAAGTCGATCCCGGACTGTGCAGTCCGAGCGTCGCATAAGACGCGAACTGCAGTTCGTTTGGCGAGTTGGGATGAGCGTTCGGGCAGATGGCGTTGTCTCATGGTCGCGGGGCGACCTGGGGATAGCCAAGCTTACGACCGATTGCTTCGCGAATTGGACATCTGGCTGCGTCTTTATTTCGAGCGTCGGCTCCCCTTTGCTGCGGCAGAGGACGCGAGGCAAGACGCCCTCCTTGCAATCCACGCCAAACGTCACACGTACAAAGCATCGAGATCATTCGGCGCGTGGCTCTACGCAATTGCGCGACATAAATGGATTGACCGTGTTCGTGATGCATCCCGATTTATCCCAATATCACTCGACGACGAGGTGTCAGTAGAGGATCACGAGCGAGCGGCAATAAGTGCCGCCGCCTTAGATCATCTGTTAGGCCGCCTAAGCCCTGCCCAAGCCAAGGCCATCCGTCTGGTAAAGCTGAACGGCCTCAGCATTGCTCGTGCATCCGGTGCAACCGGTCAGTCCGCGGCCCTGATTAAAGTCAACATCCACCGAGGGCTGCGAAGGCTTGCTGCACTGCTCGCCTGAGGTGGTTGCTAGCAGCCGCTGGTCCGTCCATGCGGCAGGGGCTCAACCCCGCCAAAGGAACTCCGATGCATTGTTACCAGAGCGACCGAAGGCTAGATACGGCAGCGGTTGATCGAGCGTTCCGGCATGACGTGCTCAAGGGTTTGGGCGCTCGCCAGCGCACAATTCCCGCCCGATGGCTATATGATCATCGAGGTTCTGCGCTTTTTGAGGCAATCACCGATCTCGCTGAATATTATCCGACCCGAACAGAACGTTCGATTCTTAGCTCATGCGTCACCGAGATCGCTGCTCTCACGGGTGAGCACCGTGTGATTGTAGAGTTCGGATCGGGCTCTTCCGCTAAGACCCGGATCCTGCTGTCGCGCGCCATGGAAAACTGCCCCCTCGGTGTCATGAGGAATTGCCCCCTCCTTGGATAGCCGAGGAGAGAGCGAATGAAACCAGGAACGAATCACTGAAGGCTCGTCGTGGAGTGATCCACGGCGGTCGATCTACTGCGACAATTGGCGATGACCCTGGGGCGCGGCTCAATGCTGTTGATCGGCACAGATCGCATCAAAGGTCCAGACATCCTCGTTCCTGCCTACGACGACAGACGGGGCGTAACAGCCGCGTTCAATCTCAACCTCCTGCATCGGATCAATCGAGAGCTTGATGGTTCCATACCTGTGGACGCCTTTCGGCATGTTGTCCGCTGGAACGACATGGAGGCGCGAATTGAAATGCACCTTGAGACCCGTCGCGACGTTCGCTTTCAGGTCGACGGCCCGGGCTTTTCTATGATGCGCGGAGAGACAATCCACACGGAGAATAGTCTTAAGTATACTCCGCGGGACGCACGCGTTCTTCTGCGGGCCGGAGGCTGGAGCCCAATCGCGGAATGGACCGATCCGAATGAACTCTTCTCCGTGATTCTTGCAAAGGAAGGGGCTACGCAATCGGGGCCTTGAAGCCTGTTGCAGCCGGGCGGGATATCACCGCCGGTCGCTCGAAGTTATTCCCTTCCCGTCCTCTGCGCACCAATCCAATCCTGGCCTTTTAAAGTCGCACACAGAGCTGCTGCTGTTTCGAAACGCGGGAAGCGATAAGCACACAGTGGCGTAGGGCTAGAACGAAGCGTCGTGGCTCGAGAAGATATTCGACGTCCAGTATTTCTGTGATTCTGACAAGATCACCTCAACCGTAATAAGCCAGAAGCAGCAACCAGCGTCGAAACCGCGCAAAATTCACAGATCTCACTAGCTGCGAGGTGCTCTGACTATGCTCCGATAAGCTATCGTTCCGTTCGCTCGCAGAACTCGCGTTCATTTGGACTTTCGCTCTTGAACCGCTATCCGGCGATGGCCGCGCGCCCCGGACCTTGTGCAGCCGCGAAGGAGTAACGGACCAGGGAGAAAGCAGATCACTGACTTCGATGCAGAAACGCTTCGACAGAAAGCTCTTTAGCTGTCGCGGACGCCAGCCGATTCATCCTAGGTGAACCTATGGGACCGCCCTCCGACTCCTTTCAGAATGGATTTGCCATTCTACCAGATGAGACATCAGATTCCAGTTGCGACGCTTCGCTCGAACTTATGATCAAGGAGCTTGAGCATCGGATATTGAACCTGCTTAGTGTAGTCCAATGTTTCGTGAATAACACGCAGGCGACGACCGCGGATGGCTACCGGATCGCGCTTACGGAACGAATTGCGGCCTTGTCCGATGCCTATAGTGGGATAGAGAGAGCGCGCCAAAACGGCATCTACATCGACAGGCTGCTCGAACAAACGCTTAAGCCGCATGCATCTCCCTGGCGAGAGCGAATTCTGCTCGCGGGACCCGACCTCATCCTAGAGCCGCGGCTTGCTCTGTTTCTTCATATGATCTTTCACGAACTCGCCACAAATGCTTGTAAGCACGGTGCTCTGAGGTCTGCGTCCGGAGTTGTAGAAGTGCTTTGGGATACATTCCCCGATGGTGGTCGCGAAGTTCTTGCTATACAGTGGCGTGAGCGCGGCGGGCCCCAAGTGAGACAGCCGGAGCAAGAGGGGTTTGGCTTGCGTCTAATCTCGAGAGCTCTATCCGAGGCAAGAGTGCATATTGAATTTGATCCGGCTGGCGTGGTGTGCCGTCTCCTGGTCGGGATTGATCCATCTTTGGCCCGGCGAGCGAGGAGCCGTTCGTAGCTCTGCCGGCTTACACGGCGGATGCGCAGCCTGGTGTCACGTGCAATCACGGCTGCAGTTCGTGAAGGATCGTGGGTATAAGTTCTGACACGGTAGGATGAATCGGAACAATACGACTGAACTCGGATGCGGTGAGCCGAGTATTCATTGCTCCAAGCAGGCCATGCACTGCTTCGTCGCCGCTTACGCCCAGAATGGCGCCACCCAATATGAGGTCGCTATCGGCATCGACAATGATCTTCATGAATCCCAAAGTCTCTCCTCTTTCTCGGGCGCGGGCGACTCGTGTCATGGGGCGTTTTCCGATTCGAACCCTGTGGCCGGCGGCGGCTGCTTCGCGTTCTGTCCATCCTACTCGACCCAACGGCGGATCGATGAACACCCCATAACTTGGAATACGTTGGCTGACCCTTCGAGAGCCCCCGTCCAATAGGTTCTCGGCAACGATTTCATAGTCGTTGTACGCCGTGTGGGTGAAGGCGCCGCGGCCATTGCAATCGCCTAGTGCCCAGATCCCCTTGACGTTGGTGGCAAGCTCCTCATCGACGACGATGAAGCCTGCGTCGTTCACGTGAACGCCGACAGTCTCCAATCCCAAATCATCCGTGTTGGGACGACGGCCGAGAGCAAGAAGGACATGCGAAGCGAAGATTTTCTCAGGACCGGAGGAACAATCAACCCGGACTGCGATTTCGGAGCTGTTCCTTTCCAGACGAACGCATTCGGCTGCCGTCCGAATAACGATGCCTTCTTTCTTCAAGATATCCTCAACCGCCGCTGAGATGTCGTAATCCTCGCGAGCTATGAGCCTATCCGCCTTCTCGACAATGGTTACCCCGGCCCCGAAGCGCCGAAAGGTTTGAGCAAACTCAAGACCGACATAGCTTCCACCGATCACAACCAGATGGCGCGGCACGAGCTCAAGGTCGAGCAGCGTCGAACTCGTCAGCACGGGCACATCACTCAGCCCCGGAATGTCAGGAGTGGCGGTGCGGGAACCCACATTGAGGAATATGCGGGGCGCCACGAGCCTGCTACCGTTCACCTCCACGGTATCCGCGCCGGTCATCTTGGCGTGGCCACGGATGATAGTGCAATTGTTCATTCCTCGGAGCCAATCCTCCACGCCTTGACGCGACGCTCTGACTACCGCGTCCTTCCTTGCCTTCACTGCCTGCATATCGACCATAACAGGGCCTGTCTCAACTCCGTAGACTCGCACGCGCCGCGCCACATGAGCCGCGTGGGCGCTGGCGACTAGGGTTTTGGTAGGAGTGCAGCCTATGTTTACGCAAGTTCCCCCGATCAGCTTTCGTTCGATAACCGCAACACGCATTCCTGAACTGCTCAGTCTGCCTGCAAGAGGCGGCCCAGCCTGTCCTGCCCCGATTACGATCGCATCAAACTTCTCAGTCTTCATGCTATTCCTCAGTTCACTAGAATCGATCGACAGTGATGAGAACGCAACCGAATTTGCCCCAGTTTCCGGTAGGGGTTATTTAGCGGTCGATGTCCGCTCGTGCATATCTGCACTCTGCACCTGGTCGACTCTTTGTCGATGGGCTTGGCGACGAATGCATCAAAATTGAAAAAGACAAATCAATCGCGGAACGCAGACCCAGGTTATTCGCTGCTCGGCTGTAACTTGCCGTCGACGAGCGGGGCCGCACCACCACAGCAGTATCGGCGCACTATTGGCTAAATGGCTCAGATCCAGCGCCCCCGCGGTCGACGACGGCTGAACCGGCGTATGTCGAGAAATGTCACGTTGAATCGGCCTGGAGTGCAGTTGTGCATTTGTATGCGCCCGGCCGCCTGTCCTGGATAGTTTAGGGATTTCACGACCCTGGTCGCGGCGTCCATCTAGACGGCTATCGTAGTGTTAACTTGTCAAGGCGGGTTTTGCCGGTTACTGTTGGTAATTGAGCTTTAGAGTGATTGTCATGGCTGTTCAACGTCCCGCGCCGTTCTTTGTCGCGGATTCTCCTGGCCTGGATTTTTTGAACTCACGAGCGATACCTGTCGATGTTGAAGTCGAATGGATCGAGTCGGGCGAGGATTTCATCGCGTGGCTCTTGGGAGCGCGCTTAGTCCCGTCTGAAGCTATAGCTGAGCTGCGAAAGACGGCCGTGCCCGGCGAATTTGATGCGGTCGCCGCGCAGGCGCGTAAGCTGAGAGAGTGGTTCCGCGAATTCGTGAAGGCACACAGGGGCCGAGCGCTGAAGCCCAAGGCTCTCCAAGAGCTGGAGCCGCTCAATCGCGTTCTCGCGAGGGACGATGAATTCGGCCAAGTCGTTGCGCGTGAAGCGGGGCGGAAAAAATCCGACAAGGACGGCCAGTCTGACTTACTGGTATCGGGCTTAGTCTGGAGACGGCAACGTCGATGGCGGTCGCCGGATGCTCTGCTATTTCCAATTGCTAAAGCTATGGCCCAACTTGTCTGCGAAGAAGACTTCAAACATGTGAAGGCTTGTGAAGGCCATCAGTGTACGATTGTGTTTATCGATCGAACGCGGGGACATCACCGTCGTTGGTGTTCAATGGCCGTCTGCGGCAATAGAGCTAAGCAGGCCGCCTATCGCGCGCGGGCCGTGCGAGCTCGCAAGTAAGCGTGCCAGACCGTAGAGTTGGGGCTGTCGAGTCCGCAGCCAATATCGGATCTAGAGCTTTTGCGGCGATACCGAGAGTCGATGCTTTTTCAGTCGGACAAGTCACGCGGGTGAGGTCAATCCGTCTAGAATGTCGCCGCCTTTCCGCCGTCCTTCGAAACCGTTGATCGCCGTACGTAGACGCGCGTTTCGCACATAGATGCAGCTCGGCACGGTCTATTGATGGCAATTCGGTAGCCGCAAGGCGTACGCCGGGCAGTCTCGGTAGGGAATTACGCGCGTCCATTTTGCGCAAATGCGGAAGAAATCCACGCAAGCGGGAAACAGACGGAAGCACTATGCTCGATTAAATTCGAGCTTCTCACGCTTCGAGGTAGCCCATGAACTACGAAGCCTTCTTTACAGATCGGATCGAAAGTCTGCGCAGAGAGGGACGGTACAGGGTGTTCGCTGATCTTGAGCGGATCGTCGGAAGACTGCCTCGTGCAACCTTGCGGAGTCCTCGAGGCACGAAGGAAGTCGTCGTGTGGTGTTCCAACGACTACCTTGGCATGGGCCATCATCCCAAGGTTCTGGCGTCGATACACGAGGCATTGGACCGCAGTGGGGCCGGAGCCGGCGGTACGCGCAACATCTCAGGAACTAATCATTATCACGTGCTTCTGGAGCGGGAGCTCGCGGAGCTTCACCAAAAGGAACAGGCGTTGCTGTTCACATCAGGATATGTCTCGAATTGGGCCGCGCTCGGTACGCTGGCGGCGAACCTGCCGGAGTGTGTCGTATTTTCTGACGCCCTGAATCATGCCTCAATGATAGAAGGCCTTCGAAGCAGTCGGGCAACCATTCGGATATTCGAACATAACAATCCGATCGATCTCGAGTGCAAGCTCGCGGAGGTATCGCCCGACAGGCCGAAGCTGGTCGCCTTCGAGTCCGTCTATTCCATGGATGGCGACATCGCGCCAATCGCCGAGATTTGCCGGGCGGCGAGGGCTTTTGGGGCGCTGACGTATCTCGACGAGGTTCACGCTGTAGGCTTGTATGGAGCGCAGGGTGGAGGCATTGCCCAGCAGCGTGGGTTGGTCAGCCAACTTTCCGTCGTGGAAGGGACGTTGGCTAAAGGCTTTGGCGTCGTGGGAGGCTATATCGCGGCGTCAGCAGCGCTCTGCGATTTTGTGCGAAGCTGTGCTTCAGGTTTCATCTTTACGACGGCCCTTCCGCCGCACATTGCGGCGGGTGCCCTCTCCAGCGTACGACATCTCAAGTCGAGCTCGGTTGAGCGAGATAGGATGCACGAATTGGTTGCACGCTTAAGGTGCCGATTGGATGAGCGGTCGGTCCCGCATCTACGCAATCCGAGCCATATCGTTCCGGTGATAGTTGGAAACGCGAGGCTCTGCAAGTACATCAGCGATTTGCTTTTGGAAGAGTACGACATCTATATCCAGCCAATAAACTATCCGACGGTCCCAAGGGGAACTGAGCGGCTTCGCGTAACGGTATCGCCATTTCACACAGATGCTGACATCGAACATCTGGTGACGGCCTTATCGGAAATTTGGTCTAGTGGCATTGTAGAGTACTACCCAAATGGTGAGTTTCTGGAGAGCGAAGCCTTCGTGCATCCAGAGCGTCCAACATCGGGATTTGCAGACGAGGACTCTCAGCTCTTTCCGGATCTGAATGTCGCGTCGATCCTGAGCCTTTGAAGGTGGTCGCGGCGCTCGGTCTAATTGCGATATCGACAGTTCGAGGCGCAGTGCTATCACGACAAGTCTGCGTATGGTTCCCCGAGCAATCCCCTCTGAGATACGTGCCCCGAGATGCGAATCATGTGCGGGCTCCTACGTCGGCTCGCCGGCGGCTTCCTCCTCGAGGGTTAGCGCGTTGGCGGCGTTCACCGATAGCCGGACTTTTTGACCTTCGATATCCGCTACGAACCCAAGAGCAATGTAGTGATAGTGACCCTTGTGAATTCCCTCGCCGCTGTCGGACCTGGCACGCCTTATCCGGCCTCCGCTCACCCGATCGACGGTTCCGATATGTACTCCGTCGGCCCCGATCACCTCAATGCCTTTTGTAACGCGGCGTTTGCTCATTTTCTCTCTCCTCGCGTCAAGAAGCTTGCTTCTCGTTATTTGTCTTGAAGGAAGCGGCCGGTCGGATATCAACTGGCCGCAGGGAGCCCGGTAGGGGAGGGAGGAACGCCAGGTATCCGAAGACTATCACGTACGAGCAAACGCAGCTTTCTAGCATCGTCGTCGCTAACGGCGGCTTGCGACGATATCGCAACCGGCTCGTCCCTCCTGTGTCTCCACAGTGGAGGGCCCTGCATTTGCACGGGATGCCGGCGTCCCGGGGTCAAACCTCAGGTAACGCGCGCCTGCCATCTCGAGCAACAGGCCACGCGGCGTGTCGACCACTCTCATCAGAACGTCATCGCAATCGGAACATTTTAGAATGGTGCCCATCGGTGCGGCATGCGCGGCCAAGGCGCCGACCCCGCTCGTACAATCACAGGCCGCGCATCGAATCCGTGCGAGAGTGATATCGAGAGCAAAAACATCCTGGAGGAGAAGTGCCGCGGTGTTTCCCTCGAGCATCAGGTCGGAGATATTATGAGCCATGACATCTATCCTCCTGAGGGTCCAAAACGTTCGGTCTTGATATTGAGAGGTTCGAATCCGATCTCCACAAGCCAGGCCCCGATGCTCTCGACAAAAGATGTCGGACCGCAGACGTAGATGGCCGGTCGTTGCGCGGGTGCGAAGCAATTGGCGGCGATCAGGCTCTTGTCGATCCGTCCCCGATGGCCGGTCCAGTCGGGTGGGGCCTCGCGGGTGAGCGCGTGGACGATACGCAGAGCAGGATCACGGCCGGCCATCGCGTCGAGTTCATCTCGATAGATGACTTCTTGTAAACGTCTGGATGAATACATGAGCAAGGCCGGACCGCGATTCGTTGCTGTGTCTCGATGACGAAGCATCGACATCAATGGTGTAACGCCGGACCCTCCTGCGATGAGGCACAGTGGGTTATTCTCGAGGCCTGTCCAGACGAAGTACCCCCCGACAGGGCCGCGCAGCTCGAGGCGATCGCCGGCGCGAAGTGTGTCAAGGAGATAAGGTGACACTTCGCCGTCCTCTACGCGCTCCACGGTCAAGACGAGCAATTCATCGCCGGGTGGTGACGCGATCGAGTAGCTGCGTTCCGCCCGATAGCCGTTCTCGGCAGTGAGCCGGATGTCGACGTGCTGGCCAGGCAGGTGTCCGGCCCAACCGTCTGCCTTCAGACGAATACTTTTGACGCGGGACGTTTCGACGATGATGTCGTGCACTAGCATGAGCTGCCACTCCAGTCGCCTCGACGAAGCAGATGATTTAATCGCCATCGTATCGTTGCTCTTTCCAGGGATCGCCGTAGTTGTGATATCCGCGCGACTCCCAGAAACCACGCTCGTCGCTCGGCATGAAACGAAGCCGTCGCACCCACTTGGCACTCTTCCAGAAATAGAGATGCGGCACTAGCAGCCGGGCTGGACCGCCGTGCGCCGGCGCAATCGGTAGGCCATCATGTCGTGTCGCGATCATGCCCTTTCCGGCAACGAGATCCACGACCGGAACGTTGGTGGTGTACCCTCCATAGCAGTGAACCATCATGTAAGGGTCGGCAGGCTCTGAGAGGCCCGCGCTATGGAGCAGATCGTCGAGCGTGACGCCCTGCCAGACGGTATCTAGGTTGGACCATTTGGTGACACAGTGAATATCTGTCTTGATCGTAGTCTGCGGCAATGCCTCGAACTCCGCCCAATTCCAGGTGCGAACTAAAGACCCTCCTAGCTGGAGAATCAGTTTCCAGTGTGCCACTTCGATCTGGGGTGTCGGTCCTGCTGAAAGAATCGGAAAATCGACCGTTACATATTGCCCAGGCGGCACACGTTCTTTCGGTGTCTGTTCCTGTCGCTTCGGTGTGAAGCCGCGTGAGATGTGATTATCGTTCATCGAAAGTTGCCTTTTGTCAGGGTGGACTCCGGCCCCAGCACAGCGCGCCGTCATTGGGCAATCGCGCAGCCAAACTTGATGCAAGAGACCTCGCCTGTCGACGGGTGACATGCCAATTGCATCAAGAATGAGAAAGTGAAGTCAATTGACGACGCGCGCGATGCGCACAGGAGAGATATTTCCTGAGCTATTCCCGATAGAGAGCTCGTCATCAGTTTGCGTGGGCCATATCAGGTTAGAGATGCAGGAGAGAGATCATGCTCGTTGGATTTCGAACAGCGGCCGTAACTGTCGTAACCAGTGCGGTAGCAACCACCCTGTTGTTGGGCTCGCTCAAAGACGGTGCTGCCCAAACCAAAGCGCGCTATCTGCCCGAGTATACTGCGGACGGACAGCTGCTCCTCCCGAAGAATTTTCACGAGTGGGTCTACCTCGGATCGCCGCTGACGCCCAACGCGCTGAACAATGGCAAGGCCGGCTTCCCGGAGTTTCACAACGTCTACATCGAGCCGGGTTCGTACGAGGTCTATCAGAAGACCGGCCAATTTCCCGAGGGGACGATCTTCTTCAAGGAACTGCAGCTGACTATCCCGGGTGAAAACGCGGACGGATCGCGAACTGAGCCGTCGGGGAGAGGATATTTCCCCGGACCCTTCAACGGCGCAGACGTGACGGTGAAGGATTCCAAGCGCTTCGCTGACACCAACGGCTGGGGATACTTCAACTTCAATCATCACGAGCCCAAAGCTCCAATGGCCAAGGTGAAGGACAAGGGTGAATGCGCCTATTGCCATATCGCCGGCGCCAAGAAGGACGAGGTCTGGACCCAGTTCTATCCATTGCTGGACAAATAATTGAGCGGCTCGTCGTCGAGCGAGGACATGATCATGAAAGCGATCGGCGCCATGGGCCTGGGTGTTGTAGCAATCGCCACGATCGTTGTTGTCGCCGGACGCGGTTGGGAGACCGCCGAGGCGTTCGATCACGGTTCGCCGGCGGAAGCCGTCGTCGACGCGCGCGGGAATCTGCGTGTGCCGGAGAACTACCTCGCGACCTATCAGGCGCTGGGAAGCTGGGCGATAGCGACCGAAAACGGCAAAGGATCGAAGGAGATCCACGTCGTTTTAGCATCAACGGGCGCAATCGATGCGTACCGCAAGGATGGCCACTTTCCCGACGGGACGGTGCTTGTGAAGGAGGTTTACAGCGCAGCCACAAGCGAAATGACGACAGGAACCGTGAGCCGCGCAGACAGCCTGAAGGGCTGGTTTGTAATGGTGAAAGGCGACGCCAGTCGCTTTCCGGGTAACGCATTGTGGGGAGATGGCTGGGGCTGGTCGTGGTTCGACGCGACGAACCCTTCAAAGACCACGTCGACCGACTACGCGCTGGACTGCAAGTCCTGCCATGTCCCGGCACAAGCGACAGAGTGGGTCTACGTCAATGGGTACCCAGTTCTAAAGCGATAGCGCCCTTGGGGACGCTCCGCACAGAGTGAATTCAACTTCCGACAACGTAATCCACGCCAACCGAAGGAGCAACGCGATGGCCAAAGAACCGACGATGAAGGAGATGCCCATGAGTGACATGTCCAGGGGGCAGTCCGGACACCTTTACACCCAGACAAACGAAGTTGCGAATGCGATCATCCACTACAAACGACGCGCCAGCGGCGAACTTGACGAACTTGAGCGCGTCAGCACGGGAGGCGCGGGCTCGGGCGAGTTCAAGCCGATTAGCGGCCAGGACAGCGCGCCCAATGCGTTTGAGGGGGCGGCTAGCGTCATTATCACGCCGGATCGGCGATTTTTGTTTACGACCAATGGCGGCGATAATTCGGTGTCTACATTCCGTATTGCCGAAGACGGTCGGCTCACGCTCGTGGACGTCAAGGCGACGGGCAACCCGGTCGAGGGTCGGAGCGGCACCGCCAAGTCGCTGGCCTACTCTCCAAAGACCCGCACTCTGTTCGTATTGCACTCGTTCGGCCCCGATCACCTCCGGCTGATGTCCGTTGACGCCGAAGGCAAGCTCACGACGCGCCAGGAACAGTACACGGTCAACACTTATAGCAAAAGGAACCGGGTGGCCACTATGGTCGTGGTCTCGCCTAACGAAGAGCTCGTCTTTGTTGGCACCACTTTCGACGAGCCGATTGCGCACACAGGCTTGTATCCAGATGGCTCGCCTATTCTCTGGGTCCAGCGGGCCGGCGGTGCGTTCCACTCAATCGCTTCGAATGCGCCAGATCCCGACGGGCTCGCCGTATTCCCCCTGCGAAAGGATGGCTCGCTGGGCACGACCAGGTTCTATGACGCGAAAGGTGGCTCTCCATTCTACATTGCCTTCCTGCACGAGCGGTCCGATACCTTCCTCATCGGATATGCTGTCGGCGATGGATGCTCTATGGGCACCGTCGAGAAAGACGGAACAGTCAACATAGGCTCGCTCGTAAAGATCGACACGAGCGCAGGCGTGCCGTCCGAACTGTGCTGGCTAGCAGTCTCGCCGGATGATCGTACGGTGTACGCGACGAACTTCGGCTACAGCAATATCAGCAGCTACCGCATCAATGGCCGCGGCCTCGAACTCGCGCGCGATCCTGCATGCCCGAAAGTTCCGGGGGACGGCACCGCCAGGGGGCTGAACGGAACGGTGACCAGCGGTCCCGCCGACAACTGGATCACGCCCGATGGGGCGCATCTCTATCAGATCTATGGGAATGCAGCGAAGCTCGTGGGCTATGCCACACAGCCTGATGGTTCGCTCAACGAGGTCTGCAGCGTAAAGATCCCCTACAACAGCCCGCAGGGTCTGGCGGGCTTCTGATCTGCCGTCGGTCCTCCTGGGGCGTGACCAGAGCAGCCAATGGTTACGCCCCTTACTTCAAGATCCGGTATCGTCGGCGCTTTGTGCGCAAAGGCCGCATGTCGACCTCCCAATGTCTGATTTTGCAATGTTCGAAACGAGCCACTGCAATCCGAACGTGGACGACGGCAGGCCCGGTCGGGCGCATCGCCTGCTGCGCGACGCCAATCTGGAGCGGGCCAGGGGAACAGCAAGCGTTGTTTTTAACAGTGCCGGGAGTGTGACGCGTATTGCGAACCTCTACGATAAATTTCCAACTCGCATCATGTTCCCGCGGATTGCGGGCGATGCAGCGATAGAAGCAGTTCTCGTCAATGCCGCGGGCGGTATCGCCGGTGGAGACCGGTTCGAACTTGACATTATAGCGGTGGATGACGCGCGCGTGGCGATGACCTCGCAGGCGGCCGAAAAAATCTATCGCGCGCTGAATGAGCCCGCACGCATTAACACCCGATTGAAGGCCCGCGACTCAGCGAAGCTTGCGTGGCTTCCGCAGGAAACCATCGTCTTTGATGGGGCCCGAATTTGTCGACAGATTGAGATTGATCTCCACCCAGGCGCAGAACTGATTGCGCTCGAGTGGATTGTGCTTGGTCGTGCCGCCCGTGGCGAGGAAATCACGAGAGGATATATTCGCGACAGCTGGCTGGTGAGGAGAGGCGGCCGGTTGATCTGGGCGGACAGTTTTCTTGTGACCGACAGCACGATTCGGCATTTATCCAGGAAGGCACTTCTTTCCGACCGCAGAGCCATCGGTACGTTGATCTATTGTGCTCCCCATCCCGACCGCAGGTTGGAATTGCTTCGCGAAGTTGCACAGTCGCGGCAATGCGACTGTGCGGTGACAATGGTGAGCGGATTGATTGTCGTACGGTTCGCCGCCAGGGAGTCTTCCGATTTGAAGATCGCCATGATCCGCATCCTTCAACATTTCGATCGCGAACTCGGCCCAGGTCCTTTTCGAGTGCCGAAAATGTGGTTGTGCTGAAGCACGTGGCGACAGACGGAGACCTTCATGAACCTTACGCCGCGGGAAAGAGACAAGTTGATGATCGCCGTTGCCGCAATGGTGGCTCGGGCGCGGCTCGCAAGAGGCATCAAGCTCAACTACCCCGAAAGTATCGCGCTCATCTCCGATTTCGTCATGGAAGGGGCTCGCGACGGAAAGTCGGTTGCTGAGTTGATATGTGCGAGCGGCACTGTGCTGACGCGCAATCAGGTCATGCAAGGTATTCCGGAAATGATCCACGAAATGCAGGTCGAAGCCACATTCCCCAACGGAACCAAGCTCGTGCCTATTCATGATCCGATTCGCTAGGAGCCGATGATGCAATCCCTTCTCGTTTGCATGGTCCTTGCCAATATACTGATGGATCCGGCTTCCGCTCATCTCACCATTGGCGACACCCATTCATTTGTCGCAGGTATTATCCACCCACTTACCGGTATTGATCACACCTCTGTCATGGCGCTGGTCGGCCTATGGGGTGCGCTAGTTGGTGGACGGGCGATCTGGGCATGGCCTTTAATTTTCGTGGCAGCGATGTTGATTGGCTTCGCTGCTGCCGCTTGGGGTTTGCAAATCGCCCTGATTGAGCCAGCGATCGCGGCATCGATCGTTGTCTTCGGAGTTCTCGTCGCGTTGCGAGTGAGACTGCCCGTCATACTCGGAGCGGCGATTGTTGGACTGTTCGCGCTTTTTCATGGCCACGCGCACGGAACGGAGGCCGCAGCCAGCAATCTGGCTTCTTATGCCGCTGGCTTCACTGTCTCAACGGCGTCGCTTCACTCGGCCGGCATTGCCATGGGCCTTTGTATTCGACGCTTAGTCGAGAAGATCGCAAGCGAGTGGAAGAGGCGGTTGAGCACGGCCACCCGTATAATCTCGGGAGGAGAATTGCAATGATCCCAGGGGAGATCTTCCCGGCGCCAGGTGAGATTATCCTGAACAAGGACAGGGTGGCCATCGTGATGAAGGTCGCCAACAAGGGCGACAGGCCAGTCCAAGTTGGCAGTCACTACCATTTCGCTGAGGCCAACGCAGCGCTCGAATTCGATCGAAAGATCGCCCGCGGCTATCGCCTCGACATTCCCGCCGGCACGGCCGTGCGGTTCGAACCGGGGCAATCAAGGCAAGTGTCCCTGATCCCCTATGCGGGGTCTGGTCTCGTTTTTGGGTTCAACCGAGCCGTGAACGGCTCTCTGCGATGAGACTGATGTACCGGGCGCGTCGGTTATCAATGAGGTAGATTAGCATGCCTAACACAATGAGCCGAGCTGCCTATGCGCAGATGTTCGGCCCCACGGTCGGCGACAAGGTCCGCCTTGCGGATACCGACCTTATCATCGAGGTGGAGGAAGACTTCACCAACTATGGGGAGGAAGTGAAGTTTGGCGGCGGAAAAGTCATTCGCGACGGTATGGGGCAGTCACAACGAAGCCGCTCCGAAGGAGCGGTCGATACGGTCGTTACCAACGCGCTAATCCTTGATCACTGGGGGATCGTGAAGGCCGATCTCGCAATCAAGGATGGATTGATTGCGGCGATCGGCAAGGCCGGAAATCCCGATGTGCAGCCCGATGTAGAAATTGTCATCGGACCGGGAACGGAGGTCATTGCCGGTGAAGGCAAGATCATTACAGCAGGCGGTATCGACACCCACGTTCACTACATTTGCCCGCAGCAAATCGAGGAAGCGCTGTATTCCGGGTTGACAACGTTGATCGGGGGAGGCACAGGCCCGGCGGCCGGTACGACGGCGACAACCTGTTCGCCGGGGCCGTGGCATATTCAGCGGATGCTCGAAGCGGCCGACGCCTTTCCCATGAATCTTGGTTTCTTTGGCAAGGGCAACGCAAGCCTGCCTGCCGGCCTGGTCGAACAGATTGAGGCGGGGGCATGCGGGCTGAAGCTGCACGAGGACTGGGGAGCGACTCCGAGTGCGATCGACTGCTGTCTCTCTGTGGCTGATGAAATGGACATCCAGGTCGCCATTCACACCGACTCGCTCAATGAAAGCGGATTTGTCGAAGATACCATCGCTGCGTTCAAGGGAAGGACGATCCATACCTTCCACACTGAAGGCGCCGGCGGCGGCCATGCACCCGACATCATCAAGGTGTGCGGCGAGGGGAATGTACTTCCGGCGTCGACCAATCCGACGCGCCCCTATACAGTCGATACGCTCGACGAAGCGCTCGACATGCTGATGGTCACCCACCATCTCGATCACCGGATCCCCGAGGATGTCGCCTTCGCTGAAAGCCGCATTCGCAAGGAAACCATCGCCGCGGAAGACATCTTGCACGATCTTGGCGCCTTCTCGATTGTGTCATCTGACAGCCAGGCAATGGGACGTATCGGTGAGGTGATAACGCGGACCTGGCAGACCGCGGACAAGATGAAAAAACAATTTGGACGCTTGCCGGAAGAGAGCGGTGCACACGACAACTTCAGGGCCCGACGTTATGTCGCCAAATACACGATTAATCCGGCAATTGCCCAGGGTATTTCCAGCTATGTCGGTTCGATTGAAATAGGAAAGCTTGCCGACCTTGTAGTCTGGGATCCGGCATTTTTCGGAGTGAAGCCTGATATGGTGCTCAAGTCCGGCACGATCGCGGCGGCGATCATGGGCGATCCGAACGCGTCCATTCCAACCCCCCAACCGGAATACTATCGGCCCATGTTCGGCGCGTTCGGCCGCTCCCTGATCAAGAGCTCCGTTACCTTTGTCAGCCTCGCCTCGCTGGAACGAACCAGGGCGCTCGGGCTCGCAAAGCAGCTTCTTCCGGTCAGAAACACGCGCCGGATCGGCAAACATTCGATGATATTGAATAGCTCTCTTCCCTATATGGAAATTGATCCGGAGACCTACGAAGTTCGAGCCGACGGACGGTTGCTTACTTGCGAACCCGCAAAGGTGCTTCCCATGGCCCAGCGCTACTTCATGTACTGAAATGCCACTAGATCACCCATTTGCCAACGATGGCACCAGCCGCGATCGATATTCCTGTTCACCTCGGTCGTTGTTGCGGCTGCAGACCTGGCTCTCGCCGACTTTTCCCATAGGAGCCTACAGCTACTCACATGGTCTCGAATGGGCGGTCGAAGCAGGAGATGTCGATGGCCGCGACAGCCTGATTGAATGGTTGGAGGCAGACCTTTGCTATGGTTCAGTTCGGAACGAAGCGATTTTTTTCAGCCAAGCGCATCATTGCGCGGTTGCCAACGATCACACCAGGCTGGCCCAAGTGGCGGAGCTGGCGGCCGCGTCTCGCGGCACATACGAGTTCAGCTTGGAAGCGTCGCAGCAAGCTGCGGCGTGCCTTACGATGCTCCAGCAGATGTGGCCCGATCCGATGCTCGATGCGCTGTCGAAAATGCCAGTTTTTCCAATCCTGGCCGTCGTTCTTGGTGTCCGGTCGGCCAAGGAACAGATATCACTGGACATTGCTCTGCCAGCATTCATGCACAGCTATGCCGCAAATCTCGTCACTGCGGGGATTAGGTTGATACCCCTTGGCCAGACCGACGGTCAATTTGCGATCGCAGCGCTCGAGAGGGCGGTTCTGTCGGCTAGTCTATGCGCCCGCAATGCCTCGCTCGAGGAGATCGGATCGGCAGGAGTTATGGTCGAGTTGTCGTCCATTTTGCATGAAACTCAGTACACGAGGTTGTTCCGGTCATGACCGCAGTCATCAACCAAAGTCCACTGAGTCGCGGCGGCGCGGCTGCGACATTTCATGGTCCTTTCCGTGTTGGAATCGGAGGGCCGGTCGGCTCAGGAAAGACCGCGCTTATCGAAACACTATGCAAGCATCTTCGGGGGTACTACGAGATATATGTGATCACGAATGACATCTATACCAAAGAGGATCAGCTCATACTCACACGCGCGCAAGCTCTTCCGGCGGAGCGCATCATGGGCGTTGAAACTGGCGGCTGCCCGCACACTGCGATACGTGAGGACGCTTCGATGAATCTGGCCGCGATTGCGGACATGGACCTCAGATTCCCTCGAGCAGAACTGTGCTTCGTGGAGTCAGGCGGTGACAACCTGGCGGCAACCTTTAGTCCGGAGCTGGCAGACCTGACGATCTATGTGATCGATGTCGCTGCGGGCGAAAAGATCCCGCGCAAGGGCGGTCCCGGCATTACTCGATCGGACCTTCTTGTCATTAACAAGATCGATTTGGCTCCTTTGGTCGGTGCCAACCTCCAGATTATGGAATCGGATGCGCGAAGGATGCGCAACGCGCGGCCCTTCATTTTCTCCAATTTGAAAAACGGGCTGGGAGTTGATGAGATTGCCGGCTTTATTCTCGAGAAAGGTGGCCTGGCTGCTATGGCGCTGCAACCTTAACCTGTCTCGCGGCAGACGCGAACCTTGTTAGACCCCGGATGAACTACGCGGTATTGCTGCGCCGGCGCGTCCTTCGGAGCGCCTTTTGGTCGTCGCGTCGGTATCGCAAACGGACTGCCTAACGCTGCCGACGACAGATCACCATAGAACACTCTTGCCACTCACTTCGCTGACTTGCGAGCACCAGGCGTCCTTGCCATCAACGTCTTCAAAAATGCCTGCACCTCGCGCCGTGTGTGAGAACTGAATTCTTTTTCGCGCTTCGCGGAAGTCTAAGTCCGCGACACCCTGAGCCTTACTTTCGGTATTTTTGTCGACCCAGAAGTGGAGTCAGGCATGGGTAGCCTGTCGATAAGGGGGACCAGCGGTCGAAAAGCGCTCGGAGTCGCGACCGGCCAAGTAATAATCGAAGTGACTTTGATGTGGCTGACAGATCCTTGTGGCTTTGCATCGAGAACGTTCTCCTTCGTCATGTTCAAGCTTGTCGGCCATTCGCGCTAGATCAGCGATGGATCGAGCGCCCATCTTTAGCATGACCCGGCTGCTGTGGACGCGGGCCGTGTGAGGGCGCACGCCCATTTGTCCTGCGATTTGCTTCACACCATTGCCTGCCGCAAGCAGCCCCATTGTTTCGCGTTCGCGAGGCGAGAGTGATGTGAACAGAGTGCGCAGTGTCTGCAGCAACCGGCGCTCTGCTCGATCGACACGGTTCAGCGCGACGGCGCTGCGGACCGCAGCCAACACCTCCTCACCTTGAAAGGGCTTCGTCAAGTAGTCCACTGCGCCCGCTTTCATCGCTAGAACGGAAGTTCGAACATTGTTTTCGATGGTGACAAATACCAGCGGGGTTTGGGGCTCGGAGTTTGCTAGCTGAGTTTGAAGCGCGAGACCATTTCGCCCTAAAAGTTGGATCTCGAGTACAATGCAGTCGGGTCGGCATGCTTCGGACTGTTCCAGATAATCTTCGGCTGACGCCGCGCACTCAACTATGAAGCCTGCATCCTCAAGCAGGAGTCTTAAGCTCTCTCGTGCGAGCGGATCGCTATCAACGATAGAAATTAATGCTGGATCGTATATTTGTTTCATTTACCGAGAAGCCATGACTGATTGATCGAAGGGGCTGTGCTTGCGATGAAGTCCAGCAAGCGCTGCCGCTGCGACAGAGGCGCGCCGGTCAACAGCCACGACAGATCTTCAGTTTTTTGTCCAGTGCAAGATCCTCCTGGCCTTGTTGTTCGTTGAAAATCGACAAGCGCCGCTGGATGGCATTGTCTTCGGCGGAGTTTGGCATGAACTCCTGGCCGCGAGGTTGAACGCGGACAGTGTCAACAGAAGGCGAAGATAGCTTTTTGGGCGACCTTTGATCGGAGTCCGCCATTGCGGCGATTGGCAGACCGGCAAGAGCGAAAAGAAGGGCGATTGATGGTGCAATGCCTGCCGTGGCTCCTGATATTTTCATTTGATGGTCTCTCAAAGGCGCAGGTGGTTTAAGCTCCCTCGTGAGTTTAGTCATCTCCGATCAAAGGTGCTTTCTCCGGATTATCGCGGCCGGGTTGTTCTTGCTAGATCGTGGTGCGTACGACGGGGCCATGAGGGACGAGAGTGCCTTTTCCGAGCTCGGTACGAAGCCGCATGGCGGAACGCCAAGGAACCGACAGACCACAGGCGCGCTTCGGAGGACTCATCATCAGCCGCTGTACGGCATTCTCGGACGCATTGAGCACTTCGAACTGGCAGCGATGAAGCAGCCAGCCTCACCAAGCTTCCACGATACTTACATGTTGCGGTAACCCCGTTCCTGTAGCACCCAGCTGTTGCCATCCGGGTCCGAGAAGTCGGCGAAGCTCGCGTAGTCCCTACGTGTGGGGTCGAGCCCGGGTGCGAAACCCCCGCCCCAGGCATCAATGGGTACCTTATGCCGGATCTCACCGACTTCGACCCCACATTCGAGCAGGCGGCTCCGTGCATCCTCAAGGTCGGTGACGACGAGATAGACGTTGCGAAGTGATCCCGCGGGCGCATCGGTGAGTCCGCGTCCGATTTGTATCGAGCAGCGAGAGCCTGGCGGAGTGAGCTGCACGACGCGGAACGCGTCGTCCGGCGAATAGTCGACGTCGAGCGTGAAGCCGACCTGGTCGACATAGAACCGCAGCGCTCGGTCGACGTCGCTCACCGACAACGTGATGACCTCGACTGAGAAGTTTATGGCCGCTGTGCTGGTTGTATTCATCGCGCCGCGACTCCTCTTCGTCTGATAAGCCGCCCTCAGGGTTTACAAATCGAGGACAATGTCACGAATTGGTTGTGAGCAGCAAATGAGAAGGTTGCCATCGGCGGGCTTATCAAGTGGCTGCGGTTCATAGGCGACCGCGCCCGAAACCAAACCGCTCTCGCAGTTATGACAAACACCGGTCCGGCATGACCAACGGACCGGGACGTCGCACGCTTCGGCGAGTTCCAAGATACTCTGGTAAGCTGACGCCTTCCAGTGTACAGCGATCCCACTTCGCGCGAACGAGACAAGCGGACCGGTATTGGCGTCGACCTTAGGCACGTGTGGCGCTCGCGTCGCTGCGCCGACGATGCCAGGAGTCATCGGCTCGCTGCCATTGAAGATCTCGACGTGGATTCGCTCCGGCGCCATGTCCAAGGCTGCGAGCGCTTCTCTCATGTCTGCCATGAAGCGAGCCGGCCCGCAGAGGTAGACATCCGCCTCTCGCGGGATGCCGACTTCGTCGAAGACCGATCGCGTCAGGTGACCGGTAGCGTTGAAATCCTCACCCATCTTGTCGCGCGAGCCCGGCCGGCTGTAACAAATGTAGCTGCGGCCGTGGGTGAGCGTGGACATGAGGCGGCGGACCTCGGCGGCAAATGGATGATGCTGCCGGTCCCGAGCCGTGTGCAGCCATAAGACCTGCCGCGTCGAGCGGGTTGCCGCCAGCTCGTACAGGATGGCGAGAACAGGCGTCGCTCCGATGCCCGCGCTGAGCAGCACTACAGGCCGCTCTCCGGACTGCAGGATGAAGCTTCCGCGCGGCGAGCTGGCGTCGAGAACATCGCCCATCCGAACCTGCTCCCGCAGGTAGGTTCCAGCCACCCCATTCGGGTCGATCTTCACGCTGATCCGATAGCGCTCCGTCGAGAGGGGACCCGAGAGCGAGTAGCTGCGAAAAAGTGGCGGGCCGCCGCCGGTCGGGCGAAGGCGCAAGACGACGTACTGACCGGGCAGAGCCTGCTGCAGCGGCTGACCGCCCGGATCTCGCATTGACAGGGAGATGACGTCGACGGACTCCTGATCGATCGCCATCACCGTGAGCGGCCGAAATCCTGGTGAAACCGGATGCGCGGCTGCTGCCGGCGCAAGCCCCGCATTGCCACTCCCCGCGGCAGTCGTTCGGCTTTGCAGTAGTGCCTCAAACGATGCGCGCCATCCGGGCGAAAGCGACTCGATCCGCAAGGCGCGCTCCATTTGGTCGCACGCATGATTGGGCAAATAAAGGAGCGCGTTGATCTCTGCGACAGTCATTCGCTCGTTCGCTTCTCCCACCTTCACAATCTCGTCACCGGCGCCCACGTCTCCCTCCTGCAGGACGCGGAAGTAAAACCCCGGACGTGCGCTGGATGTCAGCAATGCCGGCATCCGCGGCTCGTTCATCCGAATGCCAACGCGATAGCAGGTCACGCGAGGTTGAGTGACCTCGAACACTGCGCCGCCGATTTGATAACGGTCGCCGATGCAAACGATGTCGTCGGGCAATCCTTCGACCGTGAAGTTCTCGCCGAACTGTCCGTGGACGAAGTCAGTCCGCTTCAATCGCTCCTGCCAGTAGCGATACGATTCGATCTGATAGACGAAGGCGGCTCGCTGCTCACCCCCGTGGCCGCCCAGGTCGCCTTGACCGTCTCCGTCCAGATTCAACCGGCCGACCCGACAGCCGCCACGCACGGGAGTTTTCCAGATCCCGGTATGTACAATGCGACCTTTCCACTCGATATCGCGCGGAAGTCCGACGTTCACTGAAAGCAGTCGAGCCATGTCTCGCTCCACTTTGCCGGGAACCGGAAGTCCTCCTAGCCGCTCGCATCCGCTGCGGGCCCGCCACCGGGGGCTTGATCGAGGACGACCTCGGCGACGTCGAGGTTGCGATCGGGGCCGTGCGGAACCACGGACTGGCCCGGCTCAAGATGGAGCTGCGTGCCATCGATATGTACTGAGACAATGTCCGGTTCGAACGACACCAGGTTGGAGATGCGGCGGACCTCGGGATAGGCGTCAGGATACGACCATGCCGCCAGACGAGCGTCATCGATGGAGTAATAGCTGCAGAGCCCCTTGTATGGGCAGAAAGTCTGGAGTTTCACGGGGGTGAGGGAGGACTCATCGATGTCGGCGCGTGGAACGTACCAGCGCGGAGCGAAGCCGGACTCGTAGAGGACCACCGGCCGCTTGGTATCGGCGATGATCCGATCACGATAGCGGACCACAAGGTTACGAGAGGCTTGGCGAATGTCGATGCGGTGGTAGGGGTCGGCGGCATGGCCCACGATTCGTTCGTCTTCTTCGTAGAAGGCATCCATGGCCCGCCAGGCGAACGCGACGTGGGCCTGCAGTTCGCTCGCGTGAGCGGGTAGTGCAATGTGCTGCCAGGCCCCTCGCTGCGCGATGTGTTGCTCGTCCGCCCCGACGCTGTACCAGGACGTGAGCCCGAGATCGGGGTGTTGGGTGCTATGCTCGGTGCGTTCCAGGACATGAGGGGAAACGTCGGCCTCCGGGAAGTAGGCCACCGGATAGCGGCCCGGCTCGAAGAACAGGAGGACTTGCTCGCTATCGGCGATCCAGATTCCCCCAAAGCGCACGCGCATGCGCCGGCGTAACCGTTCGACGTACAACAGTCTTTTGGGCAGAGGTTTGGGCACGAGGAACCGGCCGATTGCTCCTGTTGAGAGCGGACCTTGTTGCCAGGACAGTCCCACTGCTCTCTCCCATAAGTTTGATGATCGAGGCCGGTAGAAGTCCACAAGGTATTCCTTTCCCTAGAACGCAGCCCCGGTGGCAAGGTTCTACGAGAGGATGACAACCTAGTCCGGCTTTGGCGCTCGCCCGCGAATCTCATTCGATCATCTCGTCGGCGCAAGCGAGATCGATCAGCCCTACATGGCCCCCATCCAGCCAGCGATAGCCCTCCCGATCTCGTCCGGAGAATCTTCCTGAACGAAATGGAGCCCCGCGATCGTCACCTCGGTCTGTGCTGGGAAGCTGCGGGCCAAGTCGAGAACCGGGCCCTGGCCGAGAATCCCACCGGGCTCGGCCCTCAAGAAAAGCTTAGGCACACTGCTAGTCGCCAGCCAGTCCGTGTAGGCGGTCACGATCGCACTCACGTCGGCGGGCTCGCCCTCGATGGGAATCTGCCGGGGCCAAGTCAGCGTCGGCCGTCGGCCTTCGCCGGGCTCGGAGAACGGCCGTCGGTACTCCGTCATCTCCTCGGCGGAGAGGGGGCGCAGGATAGCCCCCGGCAGGATCTTCTCGATGAAGAAGTTGTCTCGTAGGACCATTTCCTCGCCGTTCTCTGAACGCAGCCCCTGCAAGGCGGGTCGCATGTCGAACTTGTCCCAGTGGTCCCAGTACTGCGGCCCTACGATCGCCTCCATGTATGCGATCCCCTTCACGGCGTCGCGGTGACGGTTGGCCCAGTCGAAGCCGAGCGCCGAACCCCAGTCATGGATGACGAAGGTAATCCGCTCGCGCACATCCAGGGCCCCAAGCAGAGCATCGAGGTAGCGGCGGTGCTCGACGAAGCGATACGAGGTAGAGCTACTGTTAGGCAGCTTGTCAGAGTCGCCCATGCCAATCAGATCGGGGACGATGCAGCGGCCCAGTGGCTGCAGTTGCGGCAACACGTTGCGCCACAGGTACGACGAGGTGGGGTTGCCGTGCAACAGTACAATCGGGTCGCCCTGTCCCACCTCCACATACGCCATCTCCCTGCCGAGGACCCGCCGCCGCTTCTTTTGGTACGGAAATGCCGCAGAGATCATGTCCGTTCTCCTTCTTTGTAGAACCGAAAGCACTGCGGTGCCGCGCGGCAGTTAGCAAGATTCTCCAGATTGACCACCAGGCGATCGTCCGATGTGCCTGAGTCTTATCCGGATTCAGCACCACTCGCTTACTCGCGATTGCCGCAATTTGCTGTATTTTGCCTCAGCTTCTTCGGCCCGGCGACTCTCCTAGACTTGCGTATGGTCTGGTCCGGTAATGAAGAAAACCTGGACCTACCCGGCGGCCAGTCGAATTGCGCCGATCTCTTCAAAATGCGCTAATCTTGGTTGCCGGAGACCGGGGTGCCCTGCAACGATGGGCAGCCAGATCACGAATTGCAGGAATTCATCGCGCGAGCATTGCAGTCTCATCACCTCAAGCGGGACGAGCAAGCAGAATGACAAGACCTGATCTCCCTCGAGGGTTACCAAAGCCGACCGCGATTTCTCACTATACAATAGCGGTCTTGTCGGTCGCAGTTGCGATTATTGCCGCGGAATTGATCACACGTTTACTGCATGCCGAGGCCATCGCACGTCGATGCGCTGTTATCTTCGCCGCATGGTTTGGCGGTTTCCGCCCAGATGCAAACCAAGGATCCCATTCCTGCGGTATCGCCCGTCGCCTTGACAAATGCGCCGCAATCCCTCCGCTTGCAAACGGTTCGAAGGTCGCTGGCACCATCCTTTCCTCACGGACGATGCGTTAACGGCGAATTGCTGGCGATGAGAAAATGCCCAAGGTTAGGGCATATGCTCAAAGCTGCTATCCGAGGTCAATGCTGGGCCGAGTAATGGGGGTGCTTTTCTCCCAACTCGTCTCTGCCGTCATATCCTCTATTGCGGCAAGAAGCTGAAGCATCGGGCCGCGAAAAGTGGAACCAGACGGCGCCCGGGAAGACACTTGACAACCCAAATTTCTGTGATGAACATATACCCAGAGCATGGTCATATGTTCAGGGAACTAGCAGTTCTGGGGAAATTAGCCCGTCGACGTTGGAGCAGCGTCTCGGGCCGACAGCGCTGAAGAAGGTAGCGCACTATGTCCAAGCAGACCAAACACTGCATCCCATTTGCCCACGGGATGATCTCCGCGGAATTCATGCACAGCTATGATGCCCAAGCCCATGAGGTCATCAACGCGATCACGACGGTGATCGTTAGTGCGCAAGTCGGAATGAACCTACTGCGTGCTCAATCGCCAGATATGGAACAAGTCGGGCGAGTGCTCAATAGCATCGCAAACGATAGTAAGCGAGCAGGCGACATCGTCGTTCGAACTCGAGCGCTCATAAAGAACGTGGCCGAAGCGGGTGGCGCTGCCGATCCTCGAGCTGATAATCCTGACGAGTAGGCGATGTGGCGTCGGCTTTTGGCGCCCGCTACTAACGTTGGTGGCCCTTCAACGGAGTTCTTAAAGAGCGTAAGACCTGAGCCCACTGCGGCGCCGGTGAAGTGCCTCATGCGTTGGATGAGATATCGTAGGTTCGGTTGGTGTGGGCCAAGGTCGCTCCGGCCTCGGACTGGAAGCGCAGCGCGAGGCCATTGCCCGGTTCGCCGAGGCGGAGGGCTTCCCGCTGGCCGGTGAGTTCGTCGAGGTCGAGACCGGAAAAGGTGCCGACGTGCTTGATCGCCGCCCGCAGCTGGCCGCCGCGTTGGCTGAGGCCAAACATCGCAAGTGCGCGGTCGCGGTTGCCAAGCTGGACCGGCTCAGCCGCGACGTTCACTTCATCAGCGGGCTGATGGCGGAGCGCGTCCAGTTCGTCGTCACCGAGCTGGGCGCCGACGTCGATCCGTTCCTGCTGCACCTCTACGCAGCGCTGGCCGAGAAGGAGCGTCGGCTGATCTCTCAACGTACCCGGGATGCACTCGCTGCCAAGAAGGCGCAGGGCAAGCAACTTGGCAATCCGAAGCTGGTTGCGGCGGCGACCAGGCGCGACAAGGTGCTGCGGCCGATCCTGCAGAAGCTCGCCGGTCAGTCGCTCCGCGCCATTGCCGCCGAATTCGACCGCCGCGGCATCAAGAGCTGGAGCGGCAAGCCTTGGAACGCGGTCTCGGTCAGGAATGCGATGGTCCGCCTCGGCTTCCAGGCAACAGGGGGCGCGTCATGACGCATCCCCGCGACGCCAAGGGCCGCTTCGTCAGGCGCACCGCTGCCGCCGCATGTCATCTTCCCCCTCGGGCGCGCCAGTGCGATGGCACCATGTAACCTGCTTTAGGGACGTCGCCGAAGGCGGCCTCCGCCCCTTCTCGCAAGCGAGGCGGGGTAATAAAGGACCGCGGCGTGCTGGTCGCGGCCTGCGCGTCCAGATAGCAAGGCCTGTACATCGCCTGGAGCTGCTTGCCACTGAGGAAGATCATGTGCGGGCTGAGCCCGCCCCGCTGCGCGATCCAGCGCCGCACCTGCGACGGATACATCGAGTACAGCAGCTGGGTCGCCTCGGGATTGGTAATCGCCCGGCCATTGGAACCGAAATCCCAGGCGGCATGGAAGCCGAGCGTCGCGTTCGAGGTCACACAGATCCGGTCGTGCGGGATGGCGCCGAGAACAATGGTGCAGGCGGAGGCGCAGAGGCCGTCGATGATGACGGTTTCGCCGGAACTGCGCAGATCCTGATATCTGTCGACGTAGGTTCCGATCCGGCCACCAGGGTCATCCGCGATTCGTACCACCGCATGACTCCCATGCCCGCGAACAGAAGTACGGCCGTCAGCATCACCAACAGATAGATCTTCATATGTTGCTCTCCGCTTCCCATTGCAAGCGGATGACGATATATCGGTCTCGCCTCGACTGTGATGCGCGGCACATCAATGATGGCGCGGCAAGAAGGGCGACGGCGGTTGATCTAATGCAACTGGTTTTGCAGACCCCTGCGTAACCACTCCGCCTTGCGCTCTCGGTCCCGCCGCTACAGTGTCCGGCTGACGACGCTCGCCCGATATTCCGGGTCGCTGGCGTACCGCTCCGCCATCCGCTTATCGCCGAAATGGCGAATGGGGATGCCTTGGGCCGTAACTGTCCAACAGCCCGCAGGATAGCTAGCGGGCACGACCTCATAGGCTTCATTCGCGTCATTGTCGGGAATCGGATTGAACATCGGCTTTCCTTGACACTCGATTCGAGGCGAGATGAAGCGATAGCGGAGAATCTCCGCCACCCTAGCTAGAAGGTCCGGTGTGAAGTTGACGTGGCCAAGCTCGACCGGCTCAGCCGTGACGTCGCGTTCATTTCAGGCCTGATGGCGCAGCGGGTGCCGTTCATCGTCACCGCGCTGGGCAGGAACGTCGACCCGTTCATGCTGCACATCTACGCGGCGATTGCGCAGCAGGAGCGCGCGATGATCAGCCGGCGCACCAAGGAAGCACTGGCAGCGGCCAAGGCGCGCGGCGTCAGGCTTGGCAGGCAGGAGATCGCCGACGCCAACCGCAGCGCCGCCGCAGCCCGTGACGCCGAGCTGGAGCCTGTCCTGCGGGAGTTGTCGCACTTGTCCTCAAGGGCTGCTGCTGCCGAGATCGAGCGCCGTGGCCTCGGCAAGCTGTCGTACAAGACCATCGCGCGCGCTCGCGTTCGGCTCGGGCTGGAGGATTGATCGATGATACGTTCTCGCGATGCCAAGGGCCGCTTCGTCAGGCACACCGCACCGCGCCGCTGCCGCCGCATGTCATCTTTTTTCCCGTCGGGGCGCGCCGTGCTGCCTGTCAGCCGGCTGCTGCAGCGACACGACTGCGCCGGCCGTTGAATGGGGACACCGACGTCAATCCTTACGCCGCTCCTGGACTATGTTCCGGATGGTGACGTGGATGTCCTTGTCGTCCTCGCCGGTGTGCGGCTGGGTGGGCTTGCCCCAGCCGCGGTCCAGCAGGATGCTTGCCGCCGACACGCGCGCGGCCGCTGGCACGGCTTCTTGGCTGCGCGACACGTGCGGGTCAACTGCCCGAGCCACGGAGGCGAAGTGCGCTCGCACGATCTCGAAGGCCCGCTCGACGCTGCCTGGTTAGTGCCGGCGCCCGCCCGGCGCTGAGACCTTGCGGCGCACCTTCGTGCCACGCCTGGCCGAACCTACTGGTCGCATAGCAGGCGGGGCTCACGCGCCAGGGCATCGAAACGTTTGATTCCTGAATGCTGGGAGCCAATCGCGGGACTCCGACCGTCACTCAAAGACGTGACTTCCGGTAATGGGAGTCGGGTAGGATCGAGGCAGTCGAACCGCACGAGTACCCCCGTTCGCCTTGGAAATCGGCCGCGTCCTCAGCGAATAATCAGGGCAATCTCAGGGACAAATCAAGCAATCCTCAAACACTTAGACCTATTTCGGGCGCATCCTCCATCCTGCCGATTGCGACGATCCTCATCGAGAGGATGAAGATGGACGCTAAGCTGCAACGACGCGTGCAACGGTACGGATGGGACAAGGCCGCCTCGTATTATGAACGTTCGTGGCAAACCCAACTCGAACCGGCACAGTCCACCCTACTCGATTTGGCCGCCCTTGAGCCCGGGGGCGAGGTTCTGGACGTTGCCTGTGGCACGGGGCTTGTGACCCTCAGAGCTGCCGCCGCGATTGTGCCCAGTGGTATGATTGTCGGCACGGACATTTCTGAGCAGATGGTCCTCGCCGCGCGAGACATCGCGGCCGGTCGGGGAATCGCAAATGCTCAGTTCGAACGCATGGAGGCCGAGCAGTCGACCTTCGGCGACAATTCATTCGACGTCGTGCTTTGCGCTCTAGGCCTGATGTACGTGCCTGATCCCGAGAAGGCGATACGCGACTTCCATAGAGTGCTGCGGCCGGGAGGGCGCGCCGTATGCGCCGTTTGGGGCCAGCGGAGCAAGTGTGGGTGGGCGGAAATTTTCCCCATCGTTGATGCGCGTGTCCAATCGGAGGTTTGCCCAATGTTCTTTCGCCTTGGCACAGCCCAGAACCTTCAGCATGCGTTCAGCGCTGCCGGGTTTGGCGACGTTGTCGAGAGGCGACTTGAGACACGACTCGAATACGCCACGGGCGACGAAGCCTGTGATGCGGCATTCGTCGGCGGACCGGTGGCGCTCGCCTACAGTCACTTTTCGCCCGACACGAAGTCAGAAGCGCGCAAGGAATATCTCGAGTCCCTCAAGGCCTATCTGATTAGCGACCACTATTCGATACCGGGAGAATTCGTTGTCGTTGCAGGAACGAAGTGAACCCCTTTCGCCGGACGAACAGTTCGGTACGTCCATTTGGAAGGATCGGACCATGTCAAATTCGCGCGTGCGCGAGTCATTGGAAAGACTACACCGTGTGTTCCTCGAACGCCCGGCGGCAGCCAAGAAGTCGAACCCGCCGGCGAGCGCAACGTGGCAGAATGGACTGCTGTGTGAAGTCACGGGGCCCCATGGGGAGAGGGTCATCACCGACATGCCGCCTGCCATGGGAGGTGATGCGAGTGGGCCGAACCCCGGCTGGCTGCTGCGAGCTTCTATGGCTTCATGTACTGCTACGTCGATCGCCATGCGTGCTGCTCGCCTCGGTATCACCCTGAGATCGCTCAAGGTGACCGTACACAGTGAGACAGACGCTCGCGGAATGACGGGCATCGATGGAGTTTCGACAGCGCTCAGTAGCCTGCGTATGTCGATTGAGATCGGGGCGGAAAATGTCCCTGATCAGCAATTGCGTGATCTGGCCGAAATCGCCGAGACGCAATCGACCGTGGACTGCACCCTCAGGGAGCGGCCGCCGCTGGCAATCGAGGTTTCGCTTGTCTAGCTCTTTCAGAACTTCTGATCGCGCGGCAACGAAATTGCCGCGGGATTAGTAACTCAACCGCACGGATATTAACAGGGAGACACATCATGGCAAACGGTACAACTGTCAGCAATGGCGTCAACGTTCAGGCTTTGCTCGACGCGCGCGACGCTCTCACCAAGGCTCCGGAGGCCGCGCAGTTCAAGTGGCGCGCGGCGTGCGAGTGGAAGAACGGCACCCACAGCCATTCGACCGTCGAAAGCTTCTTCGGCCTCGGCGAAGAGCAGCACCGCAAGACCACCTTCAACTTCGATGCCGATCATCCGGAGGTCTTCGCCTCCGAGGACAAGGGCGCGACGCCGGTGGAGTTCGTCCTGGTCGGACTGGCAAGCTGTCTCACCGCAGGCGTCGCGGCGGTCGCGCAGAACCGGAACATCCAGTTGAAGTCCGTGACCGCGACCATCGAGGGCGACATGGACCTTGCCGGCATCCTCGGCATCGACAGCGAGGTGCGCAACGGCTTCAAGGGCATCACGGTGAAATATAAGATCGATGCCGACGCGAAGCCCGAGGACATCGAGGCGCTGGTTGCGCAATCGCAGAAGCGTTCGGCCGTCTATGACATCGTGACCAATCCGACGAACGTTACCGTCGTGGTGAACTGATCGCGGCAGCGACCACTATCTTGCCGAGACGGCCCGATGAGCGCTGTCACCACCGTCATTGTCGGTGCGGGGCACGCGGCTCTTGCGATGAGCCGCTGCCTCGCGGAGCGTTCGATCGACCATGTCCTGCTGGAGCGCGGCGAAGTCGCGCAGAGCTGGCGTACCGAGCGATGGGACTCGCTGCGGCTGCTCACGCCCAAGTGGCAGAGCCGGCTGCCCGGATTCACCTATACGGGCAGCGATCCCGATGGTTATCGGACGCTGCCGGAAATCGTCGACTTCATCGCAGGCTATGCGAAATCGATCTCGGCCCCGGTGCGAACGCATACGACCGTCACCTCCGTGCGCAGCGATGGTGCGGGGTACCTCGTGCGCACGGATCGCGGCGACTGGCGATGCCGCACCGTCGTCATTGCCTCGGGTGCGTGCAACACCGCGAAGGTGCCGAGCTTTGCGGCGAGCGTGCCGCCGTCGGTCGCGACGCTGACAGCGCAATCCTATCGCAATCCGGCTCAGGTCGCCGACGGTGGCGTTCTCGTCGTCGGCGCGTCCTCGAGCGGCACACAGATCGCGCACGAGCTCCAGCGCTCGGGACGGCCAGTCACGCTCGCGGTCGGCGAGCATATCCGGGCCCCGCGCGTCTATCGCGGCAAGGATCTGGAATGGTGGATGGACGCCGCAGGCGTGCTCGACGAACGCTATGACCAGGTGGACGACGTCGTGCGGGCGCGGCGCGTTCCCTCGCTGCAGCTTGCCGGCACGCCGGACCGCTCGACGCTCGACCTCAATGCGCTCTCCGACATTGGTGTAAAGCTTACCGGCCGTCTCGCGGGCATCACACAGGACGGCAAGGCGCAATTTTCCGGCTCGCTGCGCAACATGTGCGCGCTTTCCGATCTCAAGATGCGGAGGCTGCTCGAGCTCCTCGATGAATGGGCGCGCGCGAACGGCCTCGACGGCGCGGTGGCGACGCCCGATCGGCTGCCGCCGACCCGCGTCGAGGACGCGCCCCCGCTCGGCATGGACCTCGTCAAGAGCGGGATCAGGACCATCATATGGGCTTCCGGCTATCGGCCGGATTATTCCTGGCTGGAGCTGCCGGTGCTCGACCGCAAAGGCTACGTCACGCATGACGGCGGCGTTGTCCCGGCGCCGGGCGTCTACCTCATGGGGATGCAGTTCTTGCGGCGTCGGAAGTCAGCATTGATCGATGGCGCCGGCGATGACGCGCGCGACCTCAGCGCGCATCTCGCCGCCTATCTGGACAATGCGGCTCAGCGGATGAGCGCGTGATCGCGTCTGATCCGTCAGGACTGGCGCTATGCGAGCAGCTGAGCTGAGGTCCGCTAATGGAATGGTCCGGCCGTGCTCCGGCCCTGCCAGCATGACAAGCTGGCAAGGGGCGCCCAAGACAAGGAGCACGCCATGTCTCAGAAACGCAGCTCAGCGATCGCCGTGATAGGCATCGATATCGGCAAGAACTCGTTCCACATCGTGGGCCACGATCAGCGCGGCGCAATCGTGCTGCGGCAGAAGTGGTCACGCGGCCAGGTAGAAGCCCGGCTCGCCAACCTCCCACCGTGCTTAATCGGTAAGACCTGATCGAGCATGACGGCAACGACCTGCGCGACCTGCCGTTGATTAAGCGCCAGCGCCGGCTCCAAGCTGATCGGCAAGGCCAAGCGGCGCGCCATCCGGTTCACTGAGCATGTGACGGGTGACGGGCCAACCGTCTTCGAGCATGTCTGCCGCATGGGGCTGGAGGGCATCGTGTCGAAGCGGACGGATGCACCCTATCGCAGCGGGCGGTCGAGGACGTGGCTCAAGTCGAAGAACCCGACGTGCGAGGCGGTGCGGCTGGAACGCGAGGAGGAGTGGTCGGCAGCATCGACGTGATGCGCCTCGACCGGACGCTCGGCCAGTCGCGTCAAGTTGGACTGCGCATCAGGCTGTCTTTCGATGAGAACTTCCCCCGAAGAAGGGATTAAGCTTCACAGGTTCGCCGGTATCTTGCCAGAACAGTTTTTTACCGAGGCTGGCCACCACCGCGAGGCGGTGGTGGCCACCGATGAGCGTATGGTCATCCGTTGCTATCGCGATGATCTCGCCGGCTTCGTCCACGATGTTTCTCATGTGCCGCCTCTACCAACGCTCGACCAACAGATCCAGCGGATGTCTGTCTTGGCGACCATCATTCTCAGCGTCGCTCTGATCACCTACATCCTGCTATCCGCTTGGTGAAAACAGCAGACAGGACGAGCAAATCCATTGGCGACAGCATGAAGGCCAGGGCCACTTCGATGTTGAAAACCCGGTCTTGGGTCAAATGCATGCACCACTTTTGGCGACAGTCGAGCGGGCAGCGTTGATCTGGATCATGTGCGGCGACCCGTCGCATGCGGCAACCCCTGACAAATGACCTTTACCGCTGCAACATCAACGACATCCCGAACAGCGCTATAGTCCTGTTTCTCGACCACATCAGAGGCGGGCTGGATGCCCCTGTTCCAGCCCTGCGCGACGTGAAACCGGCCTTGCAACCCGTCGCCTGGGCACTCGGAGCGGGCGCTCCGCCCTGACAAGACACCCCTGCGTCAACGGGTGCCTTGCCGAACGCGCCGTCGAGCAGGCCACCGACAGCGCGATCTGTGATATGTGCGGGAGACCGGCCAAAGAGGAAACCTGTTTCCCCGCTGCGCATCCATCCCCACGCTCTCTTGGCAGGAAGCCGGAGAGGAAGAGCGACCGTTGCGGTGTTGAACTGCATTTACGAAGAAGAGTTCCTCGGGTTCAGCTATGGCTTCCGGCCGAAGCGCGGCCAGCACGATGCGCTGGACGCTCTGGCGGTCGGGATCACCGACAAGAAGGTGAACTTCATTCTTGACGCGGACGTTCGATCCTTTTTCGACGAAGTCAGTCAAAGTTGGCTGATCCGTTTTTCGAGCATCGGATCGCCGATCCACGCATCATCCGCCTGATCCAGAAATGGCTCAAGGCGGGCGTGCTGGAGGACGGGGTCGTCACAATCAGTGAAAAGGGGACGGGGCAGGGGTCGGTGATTTCGCCACTGCTCGCCAACGTCTACCTGCACTATGTGTTCGATCTATGGGCCGAGCGCTGGCGACGGCACGAGGCCACGGGCGGAATGATGATTGTGCGGTATGCCGACGATATCGTCGTTGGTTTTGCGCATGAGGTCGACGCCCGGCGCTTCTGGGACGCGATGCGCAAAAACGACGATGCTAAACCACAACCGTCATGTCGGCTATTGTGCTGGTTTTTGGACGCCAGCAATAACGAGACCGTCCGCACGCTCAGCTCGCCGGCGTCCAAAAAGCGCCAAGGCACGAAGTCGCGGGAAGTTTGGCACCGACAAGTAAAATCGGCCGACACGGCCGTGACGCTGATCCCGACCGCCTCGTGAATGGACGCAGGCTATCGATGCCCTCGCACTGGACCTGATCAAGGGTCGCGATGCGGCTCCCTCGGCACCGTTGTGATCCCTGAGCGCTTAATGTCGTCTGCGATACCCCGCGCCGGGGCGTCACTGGATACTCCGCTTTCGGAGTATGACGGCCATTAGGGGCCATGCTTGACCGTCCTCCGGCCGCTCGTCATAGTTCCCGTAAAGGCGAGCCAATGAGACTCGTCTTCGCCGGGAGAAGACGATGCGCAAATTGTTGGCTGTCCTCGCGGGGGGCGCTGATCCCTGCCGTTTCGCTCATGCCTGCCGCCCTCGCGCAATCGCCCTGCGTCACCCAGAACATGGCCGTTCCCCCCGGCGCCAACACCTCTGACAAGACGGCGCCCTTCTTCATCGACGCCACAGGCCTCGATTTCAAGACGGCGCCACCCACGCGCGATCCGTCCAACCCGAACTATCCGCGCGCAACCGAGCTTTCCGACGGCACGCTGCCGCCGGCCGGCGCTGAGGGTAACTTCATCGTCGGCCCGACGCATGCGCCCGCGCCTGAGACGGTGGCGAAGGAGGGCGTGCCGCGCGGCAAGGTTACGTCGTTCACCCTCTCGTCGAAAGACAGCGTGATCTACAACCCCGGCCTGATCCGCGACGATGTGGCGGGCTGCGGCAACAGCTCGATCATGATCGCGACGACGGCGCCGGGCGACAAGTCAAACATGATCGTCACAACCAGCCATCCCGGCACCTGGACGCGCACGATCGAGGTTTATGTCCCGGCGCAATATGTGCCCGGCACGGAGGCGCCGTTCATCGTGCTGGGTGACGGTGGCTCGATGGCCTGGAAGGACATGAACACCACCCTCGACAATCTGATCGCGCAGCGCCGCGTTCCGCCGATGGTCTCGATCCAGATCGGCATGGCGGGCAGGACGCGCAGGGTGCCCAGCGCGGGCGCGAATACGACACGGTGTCGG
The DNA here is from genome assembly GCF_054185185.1 of Bradyrhizobium sp. UFLA05-153. NCBI lineage: Bacteria > Pseudomonadati > Pseudomonadota > Alphaproteobacteria > Hyphomicrobiales > Nitrobacteraceae > Bradyrhizobium > Bradyrhizobium sp. UFLA05-153. The sequence goes on along the minus strand of NZ_JBBIAM010000039.1, from coordinate 15,833 downwards.
GGACCTATGCGCAGTTTGTCGAGCGCGAGGTGTTGCCGCTCGTCGAGCAGAATGCCGGCGTAAAACTCACCAAGAACCCCGAGGGCCGCGCGACCATGGGACTAAGCTCGAGCGGCACGGCGGCCTTCACCATGGCGTGGTTTCATCCCGAACTCTATCACCGGGTGCTGGCCTATTCGCCGACGATGGTGAACCAGCAATGGCCGTACAATCCGGCGCTGCGCGGCGGCGCGTGGGAATATCACAGCCCATGGGCGGGCCCCGCCGGTCCCAACCTCACCGTCAAGGCGGGTGTGCTCACGCCGTCGGAGCCGCCCGGCGTGCCGCTGATCCCCAGCGCGCCCACCAAGCCGATCCGTTACTGGTTCGAGATGGGCGATCAGGACCTGTTCTATCCCAACCCGACGATCCCTGATGGCATGCACGACTGGACGCTGTTCGCCGAATTGATGGCGAAGGTGCTGACGGAGAAGGGCTACCACTACCGGTTCCTGTTCGCGCGCAACGCCAAGCATGTCGACCGCCCGACGGTTGCGCAAACCCTGCCGGCGGCGCTGGAGTGGTTGTGGAAGGGCTATCCGAATCCCTGACGACGGCAACAGCGCTTACGTAGTTAGCGAACTAAGTTGGTCATCACCTGCGAAAGAAAGTCGCCACGGGCGCTCCGCTGTCTTTCACTCCAGGCCTGCGCGTAAGCGATAGGTAACTCAGCAGCCAACCCATGACGGTTTGATATGGGTCTGCGCTATCGCTAGAGAATTTGTATTTGTCTTTGATCTGCATCGCGAACGCTGCGGCTTGTTCGTCCGTTTGTCTCAGCTCCTTCGGAAGCGAACGCCATTCCCGAATAATCTCGCGCCGGGCATTCACCTGGTTCATTTTGGTGCCTTCACTTCCTTCGATAGGGCCGCTTCAGTTAAGCGGCGTCCGTCTTCAAGAGCCGCACATAGGCCCACTCTCGTGCAACTCGAGCCAGCCGCGCTCGACCGCCATCTTGATGCCGGCGTCGAACTCGTCACCGCTGCCCTTCAGAGCGTAGAGAAACGGGGCGTTGATCTTCTCGATACGAATGCGACAGTCGTGAACTGGCTCGATGCCGACGGCCATCTCGACGAGCTTGCGCGTTGCGGCTTCCGGGGTGGCGAAGGGACGTTCGGCGCTGAGCTTCATAAACCAGCTTTAGCGCGATTCTGGCTTGGGAAGATGCTCATCTCGCTGCCGCCCCTGAGAATGGAGCCGCCCTTGCCGCACGCCGGAGCAGACGAACCGCGGCTCGATGTCCGACAACCGCACCTCGTCAGGCCAGCGGACGCGCTTAGCTCTTGCCGGGGGCTCGATAGTGGCTCGCTGCTTTGGAAGCTTTTTCGGCCACCTTTTTGAATTCCGCTCCGGTCCAAGCTCTTGCAGTTTTCACGTCAGATATTGTGCCCGCCGCCACCGCTGCCAACATTGCGGCGATGATGGATTCGGACTCTTTAGCCTCAGAAATGACCATGAAGTCGCTGTCGCCGGTCGTGAAGTAAAAGCTGATAAGCTCGCCACCAGCACCCTCAATCAGCTTGCGCACAGCCGGCTCTCTGTCCTCGGGTGCGCTAACCAATCCCTTGGCATAACTCTCGGTGAAGCAACCACGTGTGACCAGCCTGATCATGACGCTCCTCCATTGCTTTTGAGTTTATTGCAACCAATACAATTCATCTCATCGACCCAGAGATTTTAGGCTCGCCTCGGGAGGTTTATTGAGATGGATCAATCCAACCGGAGAAATCCCATCCGTCGAACAACGCGCTGGGCTTCGATTCCGCGCCCAGAGCTCACGCTCCATCGCGGGATGGTTGTGGTGCTGACATTTTCTGCTGAGGCTGGATCGCGGCGCGGTCCTTAAAGTAGTCGAGGACGAACAGGCGTGTCGCGGACGACAGATTACCATGCTGGCGGTTACGGTCGATCTCACCGACAAGCTCCGACAGCGTTATGTTGCGCAGGCTGGAAATCTCCTTCATGCCGGTCCAGAAGGCCAGCTCTAGGCTGACGCTGGTCTTGTGGCTGGCGACGACGATGGATCGTTTCGCGACGGGGGATTTCATGGCTGGCTGTCTCGGCAGGATATGCCGAAGTTGTCGCAGGTGAGCGCGAAGGCTTCTTTCGCCTTAGCGTCCTCGAAGCAAAAGCGCGTGCCGATGTCGGCACAGTCGATGTGCCAGTCCACTTTATTTTCTTTGGCGATACGTGAAGCTTCCCCGCGTAGCAGATCAAGTTGTCTTCCCGCAGCAAAAACGACTAAGCAATTTTCCTTCGCCTTTATGGCCGTCCTCCAATGTCAATCAGGACGCAATAACCTGCGGCAGCTTTGCCGAAGTGCAGTATGAATTAAATCACAATGGGAGTCCGGTCTGAAGGAAGGCCCGCCCAGTCTGGTGGGCGGGCCTCCACCCCAAGCACAAGGCCGCAACCTTCCCCAGCGGCCCCGTCCCGATGGAACCTTGGGACTAATTACCTACCAGCGTCTATATGACGGCGGTCTGCCGGCTTCGGATAATCAGATCTTGCGGATTAGCTCGAATGGATTAGTCTACAATCTATATTAGAACTGTGCATTCGGAGCTACCCATTGCCAACAACCATTGAATCGATCGTTTCCGCTTATGTGCGTTTGAAGAACCGGCAAGCCCTGGAGAATATGCGAGAACTTCGGCGCCAGTTGCTGGGAACGTTACAGTCCACATCTGGCATCGATCCGTCTCGAAATTCTGTACTCGAGGACCTCCGAGTGATCGAGGGTGGACTGGAGCAGCTCCGGCCGCCACGGTACGGCTGAGGCAGTAATCAAGTGGCCCGCCGGTTCACGCTGGCGGGCCTCCACGATCCCCAGCATGGCGTAGATGGTCCTGCGGGGGGACGAGTCTACTGTGAATCGCCTGGATGCTCGTCCAGGCGCTTGGCACGCACCTAGTAGTTCCCTCTATGCCTCGTCCGGAAGTTTACTGCTTGCCACTTAGCCAGCCCCATGCTGTACCGGGAAAAAGTGGCAACGGGCGAAGCGTCATGACGGTTCGTGAGTTGATGGCACATTTGATGGATCTGCCCGATCCTGACGCCGAAGTTCTCATCGGAGAAGGCATCGATCCTCTCCTTTGGCTCCGCATAACCGGCATCGTCGAACGACGGGTCAATTCGTCGGCGGACAATCCTGACTTTGTGGTTCCGGGTGGCGATCGCGCTTACGAGATAGTCTGAACCGGACCAAGCCGCTGGAATTGCGATCTAGCTGGGGCTTCGGTCCCGCGCCTTTCGTCACGACCACGGCGGCTCTTCGCTAACCTCTGTCTTCTCGGCAACTGTGACGCCTGCCCAATGTAAGCCTGTCGCCAATACGGTTCTCACGGACACAGGATCGAATACAAGATCCTTGAGGTTTGGCGGGCGGACCTCCGGAAGTGTGCCCTTCAATCGGATCGCCACGTGCAATTGCTGGCAAAGGTGCTCGACAATGCGATTGACCTGATTGTTAGTCATGCTCGCCCTCTCTACCTGCCCGATCTTGACCTGCAAAATCACTCATCTCGCTTTAGCTTGCGCCGACCCCAGTGAGGCTTTTTCTGTCCTGAACTGAACGCCTCGACGTGGTCGCGGTTCAAGGCGCGCATGATGCCAATCCGGGCGAACTTGGTCGGGCCGCCTTTCTCCGCCACCAGGATCAGCGCCTCCATAGCCGCTTGCCATTCCGGCGCGTCATGCTCTTTCTTTGGCAGCGCAGCGATGTACTGGCCGGCGTCGCGCAGCGTGACCAGCTTTTGGCCGCCAACCTCTATCGGATCATCGAAAGGCCGCGCCCAGCCTTTGGTCATTCTTGGGATGCTCCATGAGGAAATAAAATCGCCGCCTGCTTGAAATGATCCGCAGGCGGCGTCCTTCCAGCCCCAGGGTGGGTGTGATGCAAAACCCCGGCATGGATTTAGTCTGAATGGACCAGACGAAGGTTCATCGGTTGGGAACTGAAGCCGCCTCAGTTGCCGGCGTTTGCCTGTAGAAGCCTCACGTAGGTCCCGGACTCGTGCAGCTCGAGCCAGCCACGTTCGACCGCATGCTTGATGCCGGCGCCGAACTCGGCCCCGCTGGCCTTGAACGCGTAGAGGAACGGCGTGTTGATCTTCTCGATATGGATGCGGCCATCCTGGACAGGCTCGATGCCGGAGGTGAATTCGACCAGCTTGCGCGCTGCGGCTTCCGGGTTGGCGAAGGGACGTTCGGTGGTGAGCTTCATGCGGCGGCCTGATCTTCCTTCGATTCACCACGCGCGACGATCGCAATCACGTCATCGGGTAGTGGTCGCTGCAACGCCTTCGCTTCGTCCCACGGCGCGCGCATCCACACGTCGCGCTCCTCGTCGGTCGTCAGGATAACCGGCATTGCCTTCGGATGGATCGGCGCGATCACCGCGTTCGGCGCGGTCATCAGGAAGCCGTACACCTGATGCGGCCCCGGCACCGGCTTCGACTTCGTGCCGCGATAACCGTTGAACGTGGTCCAGATGCCAGCGAAGGCGAATAGGGGTCGGTCATCGTTGGGCGGCTACCAGACAACGTCCTTTTTCTTCGTCTCCGGGTTCGGCTCCGGTGCGTACTCGGCAAAGCTGTTGGCCGGGACCAAGCATCAGTTCTCTGGCTTGAGCCAGCCTCGCCAGTGCGGCGACGATGTGTTGCGGATGTTGGTGACCGGCGGGCCGCCCGTGCGCGGCGGTGGTGGCATGCCCCAGCGCATTAGCGCCATCTCGGTGCCCGCGTCCGTGTTGCGGACCACCGGAGCCGGATAGTCCGGAAAGACGCCGGGCATCGGCGCGAGGTTGCCGACGTAGCGGTTGACGACGCGGAAGAGGCGGTGGATGACCTCTTGGTTCGTTGTAATGGAGTAGAGGTTGCACATTGGTGGTGGTCTGATGCGCCTGTTTGACAGTTTAGTCGCGCTTTCCGGTGAATTGCGCCGTCGAATTTGATGTAGGACACCTATTGCTTTCCTCGGCACGATGGTGCGACCTGCTCAACGGCTTTGCGAAGGTTTTCCTTATCTCCCAAGGCAAGCTGCCTGTAGGTGAAGGTCGATGCGACGGAATTGCCAGCGCAGTTACAATAGCCGTCTAGTTGCGCGTCCGTGAACCCAGCGTTGATCGCCGCATTTCGTTGCGAGCGGAAGCAACCTGCCGCGAAGGCCTTGGTGAATTCGGCTCGTGCGTCGCCTTCAATGATTTCGTCGCGAGCGAAGTAGACTGAACCGAAAATCCTAAGAGAAATTCCAACTACGATCAGGATACCAAAGAAGACTGCAGCCCCCTGGACTGCGCTGACACTTGATGGACGCAAATTGCGCCGTCTCACGGTAACCAGAAAGAAAAGGAGCGGCAGGAGGAGGAGTTGGCCGATCAGTTCGCCGATCAATCCGGCAGTTGGTGCGTATCCGATGTTTGCCAGGAAGTAACTTTGTGTCGTGAAGGCGCTGATCGCTAGCACTAACGATGCGATGGCTAAGCCTATTGTTGCAGCCCTCCACAGGCTCCACTTGCTATCGACATGCGCCAAGGAATATCCGCTTGGAGCGGAGGTGGTGAAACAATTGTCTCTGGTTTGGGATCTGGTGGGTTAGGAGGACCCAGAACCCCCGCACTTCACGAAGCGGTACCCAATTCTCGAAGCCGGGTCGCCAGACCAGATCGTCGCCGCTAATGGTACCATCGCGCAAGCCCATCAGCAGTTGTGATCGTCGGAGCGGCCCGCGCTGTGCCCCGTTGATCAGTACATGCCAGATTGCATCGTCCTCTGACGCCATTGAATTCCCCCACCCATCTTAGCCGGGGACACTACAGTACGCGCGTGTGAGTTGTGAAGGAGCGCACGGGTATCGGTCACTGTTATCGTGGCCACCACAACGAACGCGGCGCGAGCAATCCTTACAGCGCATGTAGCGCTCCAGCTCATGAACCGGCGTTGACTTCGGCCGCCGCACGATGTCGAGAGCGACCGCCTGATTGGTGTCGCAACCGAGACATCGGACTTCCAGGTAGCCGTAACCGGCATTGAGCGCGTCGCCGAGCGTCGGCGATGGCTGCGCCGGTCCCTTGAAGGCGAGCATGCGCTTATTCCACGCCTCGCAGGCGAGCCCGGTCGGCTTGCTTGCGTGCTTCCGTCGCCCGCTCTGCCGCTGCCCGGACCGAGCCGCCGTAGATGGTTTCGCGTGATTTCGTCCCCATGCCGGGAAGATGCGCCGAGCGGTGCCGGAGCCCGCGGAGCCGGACCCGTACATCGAGGAAGCCTATCGGCTGTGGGCGATCACAGCAGCGGAGCAAGTAGCGATCTACGTCATGCTCCCCGGCATAAAGCAGCGGATAAATATGTATGGATAGTCTTCGTCGTCGGTATCGCCTTCGAAATAGACAGGCCAGACCATGGTCCGCTCGGCCTTATTAGGCTCGCTGATGACGGAATTGTCCGGCACATCGACCCATACCATGATGTTGGAGTCGGGGCTCTTTGGCACTCGCACGCGATAGTGACCGTTCTTCGCTTCCCAGTCGGCGTCTTCGACGACGTAGCCATCGGCAGACGAACAGCAGAGGCCGTTGCCACTTTTCAGTTGGTCAAACCACGGCCTGAGTAGAGAATTCGCGTAACGCCCGTCGAGGTCGCGCCCCATCGCCGGTAGCGGCGTCAGCAATAGCCCCATAGGCGCGATAAAGCCGACTAGCGAAATCCAGCGCACGACCAGCATCGCGACGCCCCTGCTTCCGAGCAAATTTTTTAGACTATGAATGTGAGTATGTTTCGGCTGCTGCGAGGTTCACACATCAACCCAAGGGCTGCAGGAGAGGCAACAGGTGGCATTCAGCATATCGCCAGCATCTCCCAATTGCGCCACCCAGAATCCAGTCCCGCAACTGAGCGATCTCGCCGGCACTATGATGCCGCTACGCCAAGACGAGGCGGCCAAGGCCCGTGCTAGGCAACTCAAGGATGGCAAAGCAGTCGAGCTGTGGCGGGACGACCACCGCATTTCGGTGTTCAGGCGTACGGATAGGGGCTCATAGCTCGCGCTCAACGGCTGGATGGCTTCGGTTCTTGATTTTGATCCAGAACTTTTGCCGTCCACCGCGGTAAGGCCGCTCGCGATGCTTCGAGACGAGACGTTCAAGGCCCATGCGACGCGCCGCACGGAATAGGTCTGGGCCGATCTCGCCTCGCTCGAAAGGCGCAACGGCGATGCCGTCTGGCCGGCGCGCCAATAGTCGCTCCAGGTTCGTCTTGCGCAAACGAATCGGCAGATCCCGCAAATCGTCTCCAAACGGTCAGAGCCAGCGCGCCTGCGAAGCGGATGTGAAGACTTTGAGGAGGATCCAAGGCGTGAGCAGAAAAAAAAGGAGCATCGCGCTACCTCGCTTTACCGGCCATGTTCATCACCCATACCTGAGTCGCGAGGTTAGAAGGGACGAGGCCGAAAAAGAGAGGCAAGTGGTGCCCGAAAGGCACAATTTTTCCGCAAGGCAAACCGTACCGGCTGGTGTACGGCCGGCGTGACATGCATCCCAGCGGGAATGAACCGAAACCGCAGGTTGCTGACGGCTAAGGACCGACTGGGAGACAAAGTATGACCACGCACGCTCACGCAACTCATGAGCTATTGGACAACGAACTTGAGATGGTTTCTGGTGGGAGAGGCGGTAGTACCGTAGAAACCGATAAACTAGGAATCACGACCAGCATGATCTTTGGAGATCAGAAAATCACGGTTTTTGCCTCTTCGGAATGTCACGGCCTGGTCTGGTCGCCCAAGTAATTGGTCTGCTGTGAGCCTAATAGCGGCGCAATAGCGGACTTCATCAGGGGTCCGAGTCGGGCCAGGAGCGGACTCTCGCAACTTTAGCTGCAGGGTCATTCCGGGAGACCCGCCTTGCGAAGGCCGTCTCGGAAGCGTTCCGTGTCCGTTGCATTTCTGAATGGTATTGGTGGCAAATTGCTCACGGTCGCGCCCGGGATGGCGAGAAGCCAATCACCGATGGCCGCGCGCGCTTCATCTTGCTCGCCTAGCAGCGCACAGCTAACGGCTAGAAGGGCGTGGCCTTGCCACCAGTCTCGTTTACGCTCCACGGCTTTTTCGGACCACTCGCGCGCCTTCGCGTAGTCCTGAGCAACAAAGTATGCCAGTGCAAGCCCGGAGAGGCGAAAAAAGTTACCGGGCTCGCGTGGATTCAACCTCAGGCACGTCTCCGAGTTTCGGATACTCTCATCGACCCGTCCAGCGAGCGCCAGCACGGTGCCGAGGCTTCCATAGGCAGTCGCGAAATTTGGATTAAGTTCGAGGGCCCGGCGATAGGCCGCGATGGCCTTATCGTGGTACCCGAGACCCTGACCTAGAATGCCGCCCAGCATCCAATGCGAATATTCGTCGACGTCATCGAGCCGGATCGCTTTCTGGACCGACTGCAGAGCAACATCAAGCATTTCTCGTGGGTTGCCAAGAAGGCCCATCAAGGCCAAATGATATCTTGCGGCAGCAAGAAGTTGATGACCTTTCGCGAATGATGGATCGATGCGCGTGAGCTCGCCCGCGATCTCGCGCGCTGCTGCGATGCTTTCCGGCGTCAACTCGTAAATCTTTTTCCACCCGCGCTTGGCGAGATCCCAAGTACGAAAATCTGGTCTCTGGCTTTGCTCGGCCAGAACTCCTTCGCTAAAAATCAGCTGACTTTGGGTGGAGCCCACGACGCTGCGGGTGATCTCGTCCTGAATTCCAAAGATGTCGGCGAGATCGCGGTCGTATTTCTCGGCCCATAGGTGACGCCCCGTTGCGGTCTCGACTAGCTGCGCGGTGACACGAACACGCTCGTTTATGCGCCGGACGCTGCCCTCAAGCACATACCGGATACCGAGGTCGCGTCCAACCTGCTTCACGTCGACGGCCTTGCCCTTGTAGACAAACGTCGAGTTGCGGGCGATTACCGACATCGTGCTGGTATGGGCCAGTTCGGTTATGACATCTTCTGTGAGCCCGTCAGCGAAATATTCCTGCTCGGGATCGCCGCTCATGTTTTGGAACGGCAGCACTGCGATGGAGGGCTTGTCAGGGAGCGAGAGCACCGGAGGCTGGCTCACAGCCGAACCTGATTTTACTGCGGAAGGGGTTTGACAAGTCGGCCGAACCCGCCACGCCCTCATGCGCTCAGCAATATTTTTAAGGGACTGCTGTCCCATGTCATCACAGGCAATGTCAACTTCTCAGACATGCAAATCCCGCCCGGTTCGGCGATGCTCTCAAGGCGGGCGGCAATGTTGACGCCATCACCGAATATGTCGTTGTCATCGAAAATGACGTCACCGACATGAATGCCGATCCGGAGTTCGATCCTTTGATCCGGCGGCACGCTGGCATTCTGCTCGGCCACACTCCGCTGGATTTCAACTGCACCGCGCACCGCATCGACGGCGCTGGCAAACTCCATCAGCATGCCATCACCGGTCGTTTTGACCATGTGGCCTCGATGGGATGCTATGGTGGGATCAACGATGGCCTTCCTTACAGCCTTTAGCCGGACCAGCGTCTCTTCTTCGTCAGCCCACATCAGCCGACTATATCCCGCAACATCCGCCGCAAGCACCGCTGCCAGTCGCCGCTCCACGCGCTCGTCGCTCAAGACGCACCTCGGCCCGGGAAAATCAAGGGCCAGTTTAGCAGAAAAGTGGGCCGATGTCCGATAGGCCAATGTCCGAGATGGATCATTCGCGACTGGGCCGGGCAGTGCTCGCTACCAATCGATGTCCGCTTCGGTCCCGATAGTGACCGCTTTTGAGCAGACCCAGCAAATGACGCGAAGGGCCATTTTCGGACTCATGCGCCGCAGCAAATAACCGCCTCTCTATTCGATTACTTCGTCTGCAAGGGCGAGAAACGAGGGCGGTATGGTGAGGCCAAGCGCCTTTGCAGTCTTGAGGTTGATCACCAGTTCGAATTTGGTCGGCTGCTCAACCGGCAGATCGGCAGGCTTGGTGCCTTTGAGGATCTTATCGACGTAGTCGCCTGCACGGCGGAGGCTATTGGCTATATCGGGGCCGTATGAAACCAAACCGCCATTGGTGGCGAATAGTCGGAATAGGTAAATCGCGGGCAGACGATGCTTCGCCGCCAGCGCGGTAACGCGTGTGTCGTTGTTAACCATCAAGGCATCGCCCATGACAACTATGGCATTGGGCTGCTGGGCTGCGGCCGAGGCAAAGGCGATGTCAAGTTCCTCGGCCGTGGTCGCCTCCACTATCGGCAGCGCGACGCCTAGTTTCTGGACAAGTTGGGGTATGTCCTCGACTACGTGCAACCTGTGCATTGGATTGTCCGGATTGACCAAGATCGCAATTTTCGAGGCGGTAGGAACCATTTGCCGCAGCTTTTCTATCGTTTTGCCAACGATCTCTCCCGGGACGAAGGACGCAAGACCAGTTACGTTGCCGCCTGGATGCGACAGGCTTTGGACGAGGCCGAGCCCCACGGGATCGACAGCAATGGCTACAATCGGAATGCTGGCTGTTGCCGGTTTCAGGGCTAAAGCTACTGGCGTGCCCGGGCCAAAGAGCACATCGGGCTTGAGGGCGACAAGTTCGTTCGCTAGAGGCGCTAGGCGCTCGGCATGATTCTCGGCCGACCGGTACTCAACGATCAGGTTCTTCCCTTCGATCCAGCCATGATCGCGCATGCTGTCCTGCCACACCTTGAAATTTGGCAAGTACAGGGGCGCGCTATCAAGATAGCCGACCCGGCGAGGCGTCCCCTGTGCCCACGAACGCCGTGGTGAAACGAGCAGTGCCGCAGTGCCTGCGATGAATTCCCGCCGTCGCATGCATCCCTCCCTGCAAGGGTCACGCCTGTGGGAAGATAGAGCTTAGCACTTTACCGTGGGGATGTGAGGTGCCTCGAAGGACCGCTTCGGGTCAACCTCGGGTTCTGTTGCAAATCAAGCGCGACGTTTTCGGAATGGCGTATCACCGCTACTTTGCGAGCGGACTTTCGCTCTGTCAAATACCTCGTCCATGATTTCTCGGATGGTACGGGCGCAGCGACCGCACTGAGCTCTGCAGCCAAGGCAGCTAAAGACATAGCTGGTGGTTCGGCGCGTCGCAGTGTTGGCCACAGTTCGCACCTCGGTGTCGCTTAGGATGTTGCAGGAACAAACGATCATAGGAAGTCCGCTAGCTCAATCCCATGTCCGCTTTATCACGCAGAAAGCGGACATTCATCACGACAACGGTGACGTCCGTTAGGGGTGTGCGCCGTGACAAGGCGGCGCTTTCCAGTGGGTGCAAGTCCCACCCGGCAAACGCTCCAGCCGGAAGCAATCGGAGCAGTCATGGAGGTAACGAAGTGGCTGAAGCCTTCGATTAGCGTGTCACGAATTGGTGACAGCGCGAGTGTGCAGGCCGTAACGCGAGTGAACGCCGAGCAAGCCTCGAAAAGGACGATGCGCAGGCCGACCCGACGACCCTTTCGGGGAAGGCTGACACGGCTGGAGGAAGTGAGCGAAGCAGTACCTCCAGTCGCTGCGCCGGGGTAGTGGCGACAGCATGTACACAAGGAAAGCGTACGCAACACGGGAGGCCCCACGACGTGGTCAGGGATGACCAACCGGACGCCCGCGAGGGACAGGCCGGGCGCCGTGGGGATGCGGAGAGGTTCGCAGTACTGGTGAAGCCGGGTAACGCCGGGGGAGGGAAGGGACCTCAGTTCAAGACGAACGCAAGACGTAGTGAGGGACCTGGGGATTGGGCAACCTATCAACTCCGAAGAGTGTTCAGAAACTGCAGACGGCGTTGCACGCGAAAGCGAAGGCAGAAGCCGGCTACCGCTTCTATGCCCTGTACGACAAGATCAGCCGGGAAGACATCTTGGCCCATGCCTATGCTCAATGCCGCTCCAACAAGGGCGCACCGGGCGTGGACGGTCAGGACTTCGCGGACATCGAAGTGTACGGGCTACAGCGATGGCTTGGTGAACTGGCGCTTGCGCTCAGGCAGGAGACGTATCGACCGGACCCTATCAGAAGAGTGTACATACCGAAGGCCAACGGCAAACTCAGGCCATTGGGCATCTCGACCTTGCGCGATCGAGTCTGCATGACGGCAGCGATGCTGGTGCTAGAACCGATCTTCGAGGCCGACCTTCCACCAGAGCAGTATGCCTACCGTCCGGGGCGAAATGCCCAACAGCCGGTGGTCGAGGTGGAAGCGCAGCTGTTTCGCGGCCACCCGGAAGTCGTTGACGCTGACCTCGCGGACTACTTCGGGAGCATCCCACATGCCGAGCTACTGAAATCGGTCTCGCGTCGGATTGTTGATCGGCGCGTGCTGCATCTGATCAAGATGTGGCTGGAATGCCCCGTGGAAGAAACCGACGATCGAGGAAGGAAGAAACGGACGACCGAGGCACGGGACAAGCGGCGCGGCATCCCGCAAGGCTCACCGATCTCACCACTGCTGGCAAACCTGTACATGCGCCGGTTCGTGCTGGGATGGAAGATGCTCGGGTTGGAGCGAAGCCTCGGCTCTCGCATCGTGACCTATGCCGACGATCTCGTAATCCTGTGCAGGCGGGGCAAGGCCGAAGAGGCCTTGCGACAACTGCGCATGATCATGGGAAAGCTGAAGCTGACGGTCAACGAGGACAAGACACGAATCTGCAAGGTGCCGGAAGGAGAGTTCGACTTCCTGGGCTACTCGTTCGGACGGATGTACTCAGCGAGAACCGGCCAGGCGCGCCTGGGGTACCGGCCATCGAAGAAAAGCATCAAGCGCATGGTTGAAACCATTCATGCGCTGACGGCTCGAACTGGGTTAGGGCAAGACACCACAGAGTTGGTGGCGAAGTTGAACCGCACACTGCGCGGATGGGCGAACTACTTCAACGTAGGCACCGTCATCAAAGCGTATCGCGCGATCGACAACTACACCGCTGTGCGGTTACGCCGGTGGTTACGCAGCAAGCACAAGGTCAGGCGACGCAGGGGCGGGACCTATCCACTCTCGCACCTTTACGGGCACTTCGGGCTCGAACGTCTAACCGCGCTTGGTCGCGACCTGCCGTGGGTGAAGGCGTGAGGTCTTGTCCGAGAGCCGGATGCGGGAGATCTGCCTGTCCGGTTCGACGAGCGGGATGTGGAAACGGAGTCACGGCTGCACCACTAAGGCACCGCCAGACGAAAGAGGCGGAAACAGATATGTGCAGCCTAAAGCCACCGCGCCACATCTCGACTCTACCCTTCGCAACTGAGCGGGCAGCGCTCACTAGCAATCGATGTCCGCTTCAGTCCCGATAGCAACCGCTTTTGAGCAGACGCAGCAAATGACGCGAGGGGCCACATCCGGACATCTTGGAGAGAAGCCAGACCTATTCTTTCTCTATCGGGCGCTTCGGGAGTATCCGGCGCAGCGGGGCAACTCGCCGATCTGTTCTTGAGATTGGCGGCCGCCTCAACAAGTGCCCAACGATAGCGGGATCGGACGTAGCCTCTGAAATGGCGATCGAGCCATCTCAATTAGGCGGCCATCGCGTGCTGAAGGACAATCGCCTGTTCTCGATTATGAACGGCGATAGCCGTATGGGTGTAATTGCCCGTCCATTTCGTATTCGCGATTTGGCGAAGAAGTTCTTCACCTTTAATGACGTGAAAACCTATTCCTTTGTCGTCCGACGGGAAAATAACCAAGACCACGTCGTGCTTGGCAATAACCACTCTCAGCGCACGCGCCTTATCATGGGACATCTGGATGAAGCTGCGGGTTTGGTTTGCGAGCTCGCGCAGCTCTTGGAAATTAGTCATATGCATACTCCACGCAACTAACGACCGACTTTAGAACAATATACTTACGGAAGGATAAACCCTCCGATGAGCCAAACGAACTGCCAGCGTTCTGTTCGCGAGCCCGTGATTTGGCCGCACTCAACCTAATTGGGGCCTTCCTTTCGATGGAGTTCCAAATTGAGCTGCGGGGTTCACATACCAACTGAAGGCGCTGCAAGAGCCCGCCGTATCGCGGGACTTCGATCAGCCGAAGTCGGCTCGGGGTCATGAGTGCCGTTTTAGCGATCAAGCCGCCACTTCCGGTCTACTCCGAGCAGCAGACGTTGCGACCGGCTGTTGGCAGGTTTCTGAAGGGCCAAAACCGGACTCATGCAGCGCCGCAAAATAGAGCTATTCGATCACCTCGTCAGCGCGGGCGAGCAAGTTGGGTGGCGGGCTAATGCCAAGTGATTTTGCCGCACTAAGATTTGCCGCCAACCAGAATGAGGTAGGAAATTCGATCGGCAAATCGCCGGGCTTTGCACCTTTGAGTATCCGGTCCACGAAGTACGCGCCGCGACGGTAGCACCAGCGCAGGTCGACACCGTAGCTTACGAGGCCACCAGCGAGCACGTGCTCTCGGTATCCGTAGATGGTCGGCAGCCGTTTTTTGAGCGCGATATCTGAGACCGTAAATCGTCGGACGAGCATTAGGTTGGTCTGCAATACTATGACGACATCCACCTTTTCTGCCGCGAGCCGCTCCAAGGCCGGGCCAATCTCGCTTGGCTGGTCCGCGTTAGCGGAATGGGCAGTCAATCCCATCTTTGCAATCACCGAACTAAGCTCACGCGTTTGTGGCGGGCCTTTTGGATCAGCATCGTTCGTAAGCAGGCCAATCTTGTCGGCACCCGGCACCAACTCCCGTGCAAGCTCAATCTGCTTGGCAGGCAACCCCCCAATGTACGGCTCAATGCCTGTAACATTCCGACCCGGTCGCGCCTCGCTCTGGATCAAGCCCAAATGGACCGCATCGGCAAGCGCCGGACAAACTATCGGAATGTTCGAGCCTGTCTTGCTTAGAGCGACCGCTTCGAGCGTGGCCGGTGCGACAAGTACAGCAGGTTGTGCTCTGACAGCTTGTTCTGCCAAGTTGGGAAGGTCAGATAGGCCATGCCCGGTTCGATATTCGAGGGCGAAATCTCGATCTTGCACATAACCAAGCTCGGCCATCGCTTCCAAAAAGTAGGTCTTAAATCCAAGGTCCTCTTTCCCCGTAGGCATGGGAAAGGCCGCGATCCAAATGATCAGCGGGCGCTTCTGCGCTGACTGCCCGCGCGCCAATCTCGGAAGCGAGAGTGCGGCAGAGACGCCACAGACTGACGCCAAGAATTCTCGCCGTCGCATGTGCCCCCCTCTAGGATCATGTCTATGCGGCTTCGGAGCCTAGCACTTTCTCGGCTTTCTGCGAGGGCTATTGAGGCTGTTCGGCTGCTTCGGGTCATCCGCGACTGAGCCGGGCAGTTCTCGCTACCAATCGATGTCCGCTTCGGTCCCGATAGCGCCCCCATTTGTGCAGACGCAGCAAATGGCGCGAGGGGCCAGAAGTCGACGTTGTGCCGCTTCATTCGATTAGACGGTTGCCATGCGGCAAGCCGCAACGGCGTAATGGTCCAAGAGGTCCGAGGGTGACGGGCTACATCAAGAAGGGATGACCTATTTCGCGCGCTCGAAGATGGTCGTTGCTACTCCACCGCCCGACGCGTGCGGGTCCGTAAAACGCAGTTCATCCCCGGTGATGACAAAAGAACGCTTGTTGTTCTTGCCCTCCCAATTTGGAAATGTCGCGCGCTCGATCTGAAACGTGAAGCTCTTGTCCGCCTCGTCGACGACACAGGTGCCGAAATGCGCGAGACTTCCCGCTACGACCGCCTTGTTTTCTTCTGGCGTACCTGTCCCTGTCGGAAACCCTAATCCGGCTGGTACGTGAGGTCGAATCGCGCAATGCTTTTGTCTCATGAGAGAAGCA